>NZ_JVLX01000068.1:0-54794 GCF_001070815.1 Streptococcus pseudopneumoniae
AAAGGCTCCATAAGATCCATAGGGGATTTACCCACTACAAATATTATAGAGCCTTTTAAGAATAGTAGAATTAAAACTTCAGATTTGTAAAACTTAATTAGATTACTTATCTGAAGTTTTTTGGCTCTTTGTCAACTGTAGTGGATCGAAGGAAAGCTAAATGTTTTATATATTATCGATTTTATGGATTACTACTTCCAACTCTTGAGTGAAATTTCTCCGCTATTTAGCCAGATTTCTTTTCCGTTATCACATCGAACTAGAAGTTTTCCAGTTTCAGAGATGTCTTTAGCCAGTCCCTTGTAGTCTTTTTGATCTAGTGTGAAAGTAACTTCTTTGCCTAGAACGAATGACTGTTTTTTGTATAGGTATAATAGTTCTTCTGCTGGTGTTTCGAAGAAAGTGCGCCAGATTTCTATGATTAATTCATTTCTGGTAATAGGTGCTGGTGTTTTAAATAAACTGGCAGCTTTTTCTTTTAATTCCTTAGGGAAGTCTTTAATAGTAAAGTTAATTCCTACTCCAATAATGATATCTGTGACTAACCCAGTTTCTACAGAGGTCATCGCCTCAGTAAGAATCCCTCCAATTTTATGATTGTTTAGGTAGATATCATTGACCCATTTTATGTCGACATCAATTAAAGTTAGGTTTTTAATGGATTTGTAGATAGCTCCTGCTACAAGTAGTGTGTAGGATGGTAATTGGTCATAGGGGAGATTGGGTTTAAGATGGAGTGTCATATAAATGCCACCTTGGGGTGAGTAGAAAGAACGTTGAAAACGGCCTCGCCCTGCTGTTTGATAGGAAGCTAGATAGAGAGTGTTTGCTTTATTTCCTAAATCAATTGCTTCTTTTGCATCGAGTTGTGTTGATCTTGTTTCGGGTTTAAAACTGATTTTAATTGGAAGATTTTGTTCTAGAAGTTCTGGAAGAATAAGGTCTCCATTCACCAGTTTATAGCCTTTGTTTTTGATACTATCAATTTCAATGCCTTCTTGTTCTAGACGCTTGATGGCTTTCCAAATTGATGTTCGGGTTAGGGATAGTTCTTCTGCGATTTTTTCTCCGCTGACATAGTCGATTTCTTTAGCTAGAATTTGGTAGACGGCTTGGTAAGATTTCATAGTGTTTCCTTTCTTTAGGAGTAGTATGTGATTTGAATCTAGTTTGGCTAGTTGCTTAATTACTACTATTTTAACATATACCTAGTCTTTACGGTATGATTTTCTTATAGTAAATGTAGTCATTAAGTTTGAGTTTTGAAATATCAGTATTTTTGCTCCCTTTTTTACCTAGTAAACGTTTCCTTTGTTTTCAAATTGCTAAAAAAGTGGTACAATAAAGGGTAGCTTACTATTATCTGAATCAGTTGATTTGGAGAGAAAGGATTCATTTTGAAATCAATAGGCTTTATTGAAAAGCTGAAAGGGTTGTCTAGTAAAGAGCTGATTTTATTGGGAATTATCCTGAGTATCTTTTTACCCTTTTATCTTTTTGTAGTTGTATTCTGTTTATATATTATCAGTTTAATTTTCACAGGAGACATGAAAAGTATTCTTCAGAAAATGGGGGAGCATCCGATGCTGCTTCTTTTTCTTGGCTATAGTACTGTTATATCCGTTTTTGCACAAAATTGGATGGGAGTTGTAGCTTCAGTAGGAATTTTTCTATTTACTATTTTCTTTTTGCATTATCAGTCGATTTTATCACATAAATTCTTTCGCTTGATTTTGCAGCTCGTCTTATTTGGTAGTGTATTGTCAGCTGCTTTTGCGAGTTTAGAGCATTTCCAAATTGTGAAGAAATTCAACTATGCTTTTCTTTCACCCAATATGCAGGTCTGGCATCAGAATAGAGCAGAAGTGACCTTCTTTAATCCTAATTATTATGGAATTATTTGTTGTTTCTGTATCATGATTGCCTTCTATCTGTTTACAACGACCAAGTTGAATTGGTTGAAAGTATTCTGTGTGATTGCAGGCTTTGTGAATCTCTTTGGTTTGAACTTTACTCAAAATCGAACTGCCTTTCCTGCTATTATCGCTGGAGCAATCATCTATCTCTTTACGACCATTAAAAACTGGAAGGCCTTTTGGCTTAGTATTGGGGTCTTCGCGATTGGCTTGAGTTTCCTCTTTTCTAGTGATTTGGGAGTTCGGATGGGGACTTTGGATTCTTCTATGGAAGAGCGCATTTCTATCTGGGATGCTGGGATGGCCTTGTTTAAGCAAAATCCTTTTTGGGGTGAGGGGCCATTGACCTACATGCACTCTTATCCTAGGATAAATGCTCCTTATCATGAACATGCTCACAGTCTATATATCGATACGATTCTGAGTTACGGAATTGTGGGGACTATTTTATTAGTTTTGTCTTCTGTTGCTCCTGTTCGATTGATGATGGATATGAGTCAGGAGTCGGGGAAACGTCCGATTATCGGTCTTTATCTGTCTTTCCTTACAGTGGTTGCTGTACATGGAATTTTTGACTTGGCCCTCTTCTGGATTCAGTCAGGTTTCATTTTCTTACTAGTTATGTGCAGTATTCCGTTGGAGCATCGAACTTTGGTATCGGACATGACGGATTAAGTTTATAAGATTAAAATCTTCTACCTTGGGTAGGAGATTTTTTTACTGGGAAAAATTATTTCCAAATCGAAATAGTTGACAGTTAGAACGATGAGTGTTACAATTGTTTTATTCTTTTCGATATCGAAATAAATTGGAGGTGTTATGAAGGATAGTCATTTGCTAGCCCATCATATTCGTTTGTTGAATGGGCGGATTTTTCAAAAGTTACTGAGCCAAGACCCTGAAGCTCTTTATCGGAGTGAGCAGGGCAAGATTTTAGCGGTTTTATGGAATAGTGAAACTGGCTGTGCAACTGCAACAGATATTGCGCTTGCGACTGGGCTTGCTAACAATACACTGACGACGATGATTAAAAAACTAGAGGAACAAAATCTTGTAGCTATTAGTCCATGTGGAGAAGATAAGCGTAAGAAGTATTTGGTTTTAACAGAGTTGGGGCAGTCTCAGAAAGAAGTGGGGTATCGTGTCAGTCAGAAATTGGATACGATCTTTTACAAAGGATTTTCAGAGGAAGAAATTCGTCAGTTTGAAGCCTTTCAAGAAAGAATTTTGGATAATCTGAAAGAGGAGGAAAATGAGGTTTAAAATGGAGCAAATTAGCTGTTTATAAGTAAAGACCACTTTTGACTTTGTTTTCCAACTCTTAGGACAAGGAAACTATGTGGTTAGCTATGGTCAGACTCAGATTGGTGGAGTTGCCTATGCCCAGTATGACATCTTCCGTCTAGAAAACGGGAAAATTGTGGAACATTGGGATAATAAGGAAGTTATGCCTAAGATAGAAGACTTGACCAACCGAGGAAAGTTTTAATACTCTTCGAAAATCAAATTCAAACCGCGTCAACGTCGCCTTGCCGTACTCAAGTACAGCCTGCGGCTAGTTTCCTAGTTTGCTTTTTGATTTTCATTGAGTATAAATTGAGGATACAGAATGATTGAATACAAAAATGTAGCTTTGCGTTACACAGAAAAAGATGTTTTGAGAGATGTCAATTTACGAATTGATAATGGAGAGTTTATGGTTTTGGTTGGGCCATCTGGGTCCGGTAAGACAACCATGATCAAGATGATTAACCGTCTTTTGGAACCAACTGATGGAAATATTTACATGGATGGCAAGCGCATCAAAGACTATGACGAGCGTGAGCTTCGTCTCTCTACTGGTTATGTTTTACAGGCCATTGCTCTCTTTCCAAATCTAACGGTTGCGGAAAATATTGCCCTGATTCCTGAGATGAAAGGATGGACTAAGGAAGAAATTGCTCAGAAAACAGAAGAGCTTTTGGCTAAGGTTGGTTTACCAGTGGCTGAGTATGGACATCGACTTCCTAATGAATTATCTGGTGGAGAACAGCAACGGGTCGGTATTGTTCGTGCTATGATTGGTCAGCCTAAGATTCTCCTCATGGATGAACCTTTTTCGGCTCTTGATGCTATTTCGAGAAAACAGTTGCAGATTCTGACGAAAGAATTGCATAAAGAATTTGGGATGACAACGATTTTTGTAACCCATGATACGGATGAAGCTCTGAAATTGGCGGACCGTATTGCTGTCTTGCAGGATGGAGAGATTCGTCAGGTGGCGAATCCCGAGACGATTTTAAAAGCTCCTGCAACAGATTTTGTAGCAGACTTGTTTGGAGGTAGTGTACATGACTAATTTAATTGCAACTTTTCAGGATCGTTTTAGTGATTGGTTGACAGCTCTATCTCAACATTTGCAGTTGTCACTTTTGACCTTGTTGCTGGCCATCTTTATAGCGATTCCCTTGGCTGTTTATCTTCGATATCATGAGAAGTTAGCGGATTGGGTCTTACAGATTGCAGGGATTTTCCAGACCATCCCGTCTCTGGCCTTGTTAGGGCTCTTTATTCCCTTGATGGGAATTGGAACCTTGCCGGCTTTGACAGCTCTAGTGATTTATGCGATCTTTCCGATTTTACAAAATACCATCACTGGACTCAAGGGAATTGATCCAAGTCTACAAGAGGCTGGGATTGCCTTTGGGATGACTAGGTGGGAGCGTCTCAAGAAGTTTGAAATTCCACTTGCTATGCCTGTTATGATGTCTGGGATTCGGACGGCAGCGGTCTTGATTATCGGTACGGCAACCTTGGCGGCCTTGATTGGTGCAGGGGGACTGGGTTCCTTTATCCTTTTGGGAATTGACCGTAATAATGCCAGTCTGATTTTGATTGGGGCACTTTCTTCCGCAGTGCTTGCCATTGCCTTTAACTTCCTGCTAAAAGTGATGGAAAAAGCAAAATTGCGGACGATTTTTTCAGGTTTTGCCTTGGTGACAATATTACTCGGTCTGTCTTATAGTCCAGCTCTCTTAGCTCAAAAAGAGAAAGAAAACTTGGTTATTGCTGGAAAATTGGGTCCAGAACCAGAAATTTTGGCCAATATGTATAAACTCCTCATTGAGGAAAATACCAGTATGACTGTGACTGTTAAACCGAATTTTGGGAAAACAAGCTTCCTTTATGAAGCTCTGAAAAAAGGCGATATTGACATCTATCCAGAATTTACAGGAACGGTGACTGAAAGTTTACTTCAGCCATCACCTAAAGTAGGTCATGAGCCAGAGCAGGTTTATCAGGTAGCGCGTGATGGCATTGCCAAACAGGATCATCTAGCCTATCTCAAACCTATGTCTTATCAAAATACCTACGCTGTAGCCGTTCCAAAAAAGATTGCTCAAGAATATGGCTTGAAGACCATTTCGGACTTGAGAAAAGTTGAAGGGCAGTTGAAAGCAGGTTTTACACTTGAGTTTAATGACCGTGAAGATGGAAATAAGGGCTTGCAATCAATGTATGGTCTCAATCTCAATGTAGCTACCATGGAACCAGCCCTTCGCTATCAGGCTATTCAGTCAGGTGATATTCAAATCACGGACGCCTATTCGACTGATGCGGAATTGGCGCGTTATGATTTGCAAGTCTTGGAAGATGACAAGCAACTCTTCCCACCTTATCAAGGAGCTCCACTGATGAAAGAAGCTCTTCTCAAGAAACATCCAGAGTTGGAAACAGTTCTCAATAAATTGGCTGGTAAAATTACTGAAAGCCAGATGAGCCAGCTTAACTATCAAGTCGGTGTTGAAGGCAAGTCAGCAGAACAAGTAGCCAAGGAGTTTCTACAAGAACAAGGTTTGTTGAAGAAATAGTTTGAAAATGTCAAACTCAACTTTGTTAAACGACCATATAGAAAACTGCTCAGACAATGTTGTCTGGGCTTTTTTGATTGTTGAAAAGATGAAAACTCAGTAGCCTAGAAATAAGGCAACTGAGCTCTACTCTGTATTCAATTTTTAGGAATGAGAAGGTCTAGATAAAACTGGACAACTTCCTGGTATGTAAAGTCTTGTCCTTTTTTGAGCCACCAGGTCAATGTCTCGATAAAGTTGGACACGACCAAGTGTTGGAGGTAAGAAGTAGGCAGATTAGTGTGGGCTTCTTTTAACTCATCAGCCAACATGGGATAGACATGGTGTTCTAGCTCTTTATGGAGTTGACGGAGGAAGTAGTCATTTTTGGAAAATAGCAGACTGGTAACATGGTCCTGGTTTTTCTGAAAATGTAAAAAGATATGTGCGAGGTAGTCCTCGGTAGTAAAGTGTCCTTCCCTTTCAAAGAGATGATGAAAGAGGTAGCGACAGAGCTCATCTAAAAGGAGTTCCTTGCTTTCATAGTGACAGTAAAAAGTAGAACGCCCAACATCTGCTAGGTCAATGATATCCTGAACAGTAGTGGCATCATAGCCTTTGTCGTTCAAAAGTTGTAAAAAAGCTTGATAGATGGCTTTTTTCGTCTTGCTGACTCGACGGTCTCTTTTTGGCATGTAGACACTTGAGACAAACTGTTCAGAACTGAACATGGCTGACAGTTTGCTTCTATCCTTTCTTTGAATTTTATTAGATAATACAAATGAAAGAAGTATGTATATACCCATTATACCAAAGGAGGGAGAGAAATGAGTTCTAAAACATCTATCTGGTTAGCTTTTTTCTTAAATTTAAGCTATGCGATTGTTGAGTTTATCGCAGGAGGAATCTTTGGTTCGAGTGCAGTTCTTGCTGATTCCGTTCATGACTTGGGAGATGCTATAGCCATTGGCATCTCAGCCCTTTTAGAAACAATTTCAAACCGTGAAGAAGATAGACAGTACACCTTGGGTTACAAACGTTTTAGTCTTTTAGGAGCCATGCTAACGGCTGTGATTCTTATGATAGGGTCTGTCCTAGTGATCTTGGAAAATGTCACAAAGATTGTTCACCCGCAACCCGTCAATGAGGAAGGCATCCTCTGGCTGGGAATCATTGCAGTAGCCATTAATGTGCTAGCAAGTCTGGTAGTTCGTAAGGGGAAAACAAAGAACGAGTCAATTCTTAGCCTGCATTTTTTGGAAGACACTCTTGGTTGGTTGGCCGTCATTCTAATGGCGATTATTCTTCGATTTACGGACTGGTATATCCTCGATCCGCTTTTATCACTAGTTATTTCTATCTTTATTCTGTCGAAAGCCATTCCTCGCTTTTGGAGCGCACTGAAAATTTTCCTAGATGCTGTGCCAGAAGGAGTCGAGACAAGTGATTTGGAGAAGGATTTAGAGGCTCTACCCAATGTCAACAGTGTCAATCAACTTAGCATTTGGTCCATGGATGGTCTAGAGAATAATGCTATTGTTCACATTTGTATCAAGGACTGGGAACAGATGATGGAAACCAAAGAAGTGGTGCGTCAATGTTTAGAAGAAAGAGGCGTGCAGAATATCACTATTGAAGTAGATAGCAGTCAAAGCAATCATGCGCAACATAAGCGGAGGGTGAGAGAATTAGAGCAGAAGCATGGGCATCATCATTAGAAAAGCGACCTCGCTAGAGGTCGTTTTGTTATCCTATTCATTCCTTGTACTTTCTCTCAGAGTCAGTCTGGTTCCCAGCATGGTTAGGCTAGGGATTTTCCGACCGTGGAGTACTTCCTTATTAAGAATATCCATACCTGCTCGGCCCATTTCTTCGGTATAGACGGTGATGCTAGAGAGGGGAGGATAGACTTGCTTGGTCAGGCTAGTATCGTTAAAGGAAATAAGACTGACGCGGTCTGGCAGGTTGATTCCAGCTTCTTGGAGCGCACGGAGGGCACCGATGGCTAAACTATCGCTAGCTGCAAAAAAGGCTGGTGGGAGTTGGTCTCCCAAGTTCTGAATGGCCTCCTTCATCAAGTCATAGCCAGACTGGGCGGTAAAGCTTCCTTGAAAGACTAATTCATCATGATAGATTCCTTTTGTTTGACTGTAGTTTCTAAAATTTTCCAGTCGCTTATCCTCAATGATTTCTTCTTGGTCGGTTGTTTCTTCAAGGCCTGTTAGAATCCCGATGCGGTCCATCCCTTGGCTGAGAAAATAATCGACAACCTGTTTCATGGCAGTGTAAAAGTCTGTGATAATGCAGGTATGTCCCAGGGAAAGTGTATCGCTGTCTAGAAATACAAGAGGCTTTTGGTATTCTTCAAAGGCAGAAATCTGAGCTCGACTAAACTTTCCGATGCAGAGAATCCCAATCACT
This sequence comes from Streptococcus pseudopneumoniae, assembly GCF_001070815.1. GTDB lineage: Bacteria > Bacillota > Bacilli > Lactobacillales > Streptococcaceae > Streptococcus > Streptococcus pseudopneumoniae_P. The sequence continues at coordinate 8,168 of NZ_JVLX01000068.1, forward strand.
TCCTCGCTTAGGGTAAAAGGATGGTCATTAAAATAGCGCAAGATATCATAGTCCAACTCTTGGGCTCTTTTTTCAATACCCAAGCGAATCTGGTAGTAGTAAAGGTCGTCCAGTTCTCCTTGTTCACTGACCCATTGGATAATGGCAATCTTTTGCTTGGGTTTGTGGGAATCGCCTGTCTTGAGGTGCTTGGTGTAGCCCAGTTCTTCAGCAACGGTTAAAATACGGTGTCTGGTTTCTTCTGTAACAGATAGGCTCTGGTCGCGATTGAGGACGCGGGATACGGTCGCGATAGAGACAGAGGCTAGCTGTGCAATGTCTTTTAAGGTAGCCATAAATCCTCCTTCTTTAAGGTTAGTATATCATATTTTTCTGCTTTTTACTGATAGTTTAGTAAAATTTTAGTAAAAAGGATTGACCTTGGAAAATCCCTTGGATACAATAGAAGAAAACGATTACATGTTAAGGTGGCTTAACGGACAGTCAAAGGAGAATTCAAATGACACAACATCTTACTGCAGAAGCACTTCGCAAAGACTTTCTTGCTGTTTTTGATCAAGAAGCAGACCAAACTTTCTTTTCACCAGGTCGTATCAATTTGATTGGTGAACACACGGACTACAACGGTGGGCACGTTTTTCCAGCTGCTATTTCCTTGGGAACTTACGGTGCAGCTCGTAAGCGTGACGACCAAGTTTTACGTTTCTACTCAGCTAATTTTGAGGACAAGGGCATTATCGAAGTGCCTCTCGCTGACCTCAAGTTTGAAAAAGAGCACAATTGGACCAATTATCCAAAAGGGGTTCTTCATTTCTTGCAAGAAGCTGGTCATGTGATTGACAAAGGTTTTGATTTCTTTGTTTATGGGAATATCCCAAATGGTGCTGGTTTGTCTTCTTCAGCATCCTTGGAACTTTTGACAGGGGTCGTGGCAGAGCATCTCTTTGATTTAAAATTAGAGCGTCTCGATTTGGTTAAAATCGGAAAACAAATAGAAAACAACTTTATCGGAGTCAACTCTGGCATTATGGACCAGTTTGCTATCGGTATGGGTGCAGACCAACGTGCTATTTACTTAGATACTAACACTTTAGAGTATGATTTGGTACCACTTGATTTGAAGGACAATGTCGTTGTTATTATGAACACTAACAAACGCCGTGAATTGGCGGACTCTAAATACAATGAACGTCGTGCTGAGTGTGAAAAAGCAGTGGAAGAATTGCAAGTAGCCTTAGATATTCAGACCTTGGGTGAATTGGATGAGTGGGCCTTTGACCAATATAGCTATCTGATTAAAGATGAAAATCGTTTGAAACGTGCTCGCCATGCTGTGCTTGAAAATCAACGTACCCTTAAAGCTCAAGCAGCCCTCCAAGCAGGAGATTTGGAAACATTTGGTCGTTTGATGAATGCGTCACACGTTTCCCTAGAGCATGACTATGAAGTAACTGGTTTGGAATTGGATACTCTTGTTCACACAGCTTGGGATCAAGAAGGAGTTCTCGGTGCTCGGATGACAGGGGCAGGTTTTGGCGGATGTGCCATTGCCTTGGTGCAAAAAGACACTGTTGATGCCTTTAAGGAAGCTGTTGGCAAACACTACGAGGAAGTAGTTGGCTACGCTCCAAGCTTCTATATCGCTGAAGTTGCAGGTGGCACTCGCGTCCTTGACTAGTTAAAAGGAGGCTCTATAGTGACCTTAGTAGATAAATTTGTAATACACGTTATTGCTGAAAGTTCATTTGAGGAAATGGATCGAATCTACCTGACCAATCGTGTCTTGGCACGAGTGGGAGATGGTGTTTTGGAAGTTGAGACTGGTCTAGATAAATTGATTGACCTCAAAGACCAGTTGGTTGAGGAAGCCGTTCGATTAGAGACGATTGAGGATAGTCAGACTGCGCGTGAGATTCTCGGTGCTGAACTGATGAACTTGGTAACTCCTTGTCCAAGTCAGGTCAATCGTGACTTCTGGGCAACCTATGCCCAATCTCCTGAGCAAGCGATAGCGAATTTCTACCAACTCAGTCAGAAGAATGACTACATCAAACTCAAGGCTATTGCTAAAAATATCGCTTATCGTGTTCAATCTGATTACGGAGAGCTTGAAATTACCATCAATCTCTCTAAGCCTGAGAAGGATCCGAAAGAGATTGCGGCAGCCAAGTTGGTGCAAGCTAGTAATTATCCTCAGTGTCAGCTTTGTCTAGAGAATGAGGGCTACCTTGGTCGAGTTAACCACCCAGCTCGCAGCAACCACCGTATTATCCGTTTTGAAATGGCTGGTCAGGAATGGGGCTTCCAGTATTCGCCCTATGCTTACTTTAATGAGCACTGTATTTTCTTAGATGGCCAGCATCGTCCTATGGCTATTAGTCGTCAGAGTTTTGAACGTTTGCTGGCTATCGTAGAGCAGTTTCCGGGCTATTTTGCAGGCTCTAATGCCGACCTTCCGATTGTGGGGGGCTCTATTCTAACTCATGATCATTATCAGGGAGGCCGTCACGTATTTCCTATGGAATTGGCTCCTTTGCAAAAGACCTTTCGATTTGCAGGTTTTGAGCAGGTCAAGGCTGGAATTGTCAAGTGGCCTATGTCAGTGTTGCGTTTGACTTCGGATTCCAAAGAAGATTTGATCAATTTAGCTGACAAGATTTTGCAGGAATGGCGTCAGTATTCAGATCCTGCAGTGCAGATTTTAGCAGAGACGGACGGAACACCGCATCACACCATCACACCTATAGCGCGTAAGCGTGATGGACAGTTTGAGTTGGACTTAGTCTTGAGAGACAATCAGACTTCTGCAGAACATCCTGATGGCATCTATCATCCTCACAAGGATGTCCAACATATCAAGAAGGAAAATATCGGCTTGATTGAGGTCATGGGCTTGGCAATCTTGCCACCACGTCTGAAAGAAGAAGTGGAGCAAGTCGCTAGCTATCTTGTAGGAGAAGCTGATGCAGTTGCCGACTATCATCAGGAATGGGCAGATCAACTTAGAGCCCACCATCCAGATCTAACGGATAAAGAAAAAGCCCTTGAAATCGTCAAGGACTCTGTGGGTACTATCTTTGCGCGTGTACTTGAGGATGCAGGAGTCTACAAGCAGACGGAACAAGGACAGGCAGCCTTTATGCGCTTTGTGGAGCAGGTCGGAATTTTGCCAGACTAGGAGCTTTCTCCTTGCACAGTCCTATAAAAAGTAGTATCATAGTGTCGTTTGAAATATCAGGAGGAAACGATGAAAGACTTTCATTTTGACGCTATATCTGCCTTTGAAAATTACGAAATTGAACAAATGAGAGATGGTCACGTTGTGGTGACGACCAAAGTAGTGGACTCGTCTCTCAACTACTATGGCAATGCCCATGGTGGCTATCTCTTTACCCTTTGCGACCAGATCAGTGGTTTGGTGGTCATATCTCTGGGGCTTGATGGAGTGACGCTCCAGTCTTCTATCAACTACCTCAAAGCTGGAAAACTCGACGATGTATTGACCATTAAAGGAGAATGTGTCCATCAAGGTCGCACAACCTGTGTCGTGGATGTTGATATCACTAATCAAGAAGGAAGAAATGTCTGCAAGGCAACATTTACCATGTTTGTCACAGGCCAGAGGTCAGAAGATAGACAGGTACGAATATAGATAACTAAAAAAGAGGCTCGTACCTCTTTTTTAGTTTCAGATAAATCAATCAATTTCTTTAATAAACTTAGCAATTTCTTTTACAATTTCAGTAACTAAAGCATTTCCCATAAAAAACATTCTCATTTTATCAGATACCTCTACAATAGAACCGTCAGATAGTTTCTTTTTAGCTGTCCAATTATCTGGGAAATCCTGAAGGCGTTCAGCTTCAATGGGGGTAATTAATCTATATTTATTGTTTACAAATAATAAATGTGTGGAACGATTAACAGTTCCTTCGGATGTAAGCATTGTTCTTCCTGGAAGGTTTAAATCATCATAAGGGGACATTCCTCCTTCTGAATAGATGTATTGATGTCCGTCAGAGGATGTTCGCTCAATTTTTTTAGGTCCTCTAAGATATTGAAATTTTTCTAGTTTAGCCTTATCAGTTAAAAAATATTTTTCAGGTACTTCAGATTCATCTTGAAGAATTTCTCCTAGAGTAATCGGATTACCATTGTAGTTAGGTTCTGTATCAATAGAATAGTATTTTCCATGTCTCATAATTCCTGTATTCCAAACAGTACCAGTAAAAGTATCTGAAACTTCAACTATATCATTTGGTAACTCATAAAATACATGACGATTTTTAACTGCTATAGGTTTAATAGGAAATTGTTTCGCAAATAGACCTTGATTGAAAATATAGTCATTATACCTATTATCTTCAAAGATTTCTTCATTTTTTTCGTAAAGATTGTCAATTTTTTGGGCAAAGACTGTATCATTTCGATAAACGAAAAAGAATACACGACGTCTTCGTTGGCTTCTTCCATACTCAGCAGCATTAATAACTCTCCACTCTACAGAATATCCAAGATTATTAAAAGCTGTTAGCATGATTGCAAAATCACGTCCTCTCTGTTTTGAGGGCGCTTTTAAAAGCCTATCCACATTTTCCAGAATTAAGTATTTGGGTTTAATGATTTCCGTTGCTCTAATGATTTCCCAAAATAAAACTCCTTTTTTTCCTTCAATACCTTTCTCATTTTTCTTGCTACGCGCAACAGAGTAATCTTGGCAAGGAAAACCACCGACAATCATATCGGCATCCATTTTGGAAAATTGTTCGTCTGTTATATCAGAGATACTAATATTGATGTTTTCGCTATTGGGGAAGTGATAATCATAGACCTCAAATGCGTCTTGAGATTTACGAGATGGTTCCCATTGGTTTGCCCATTTTGTTTTAAAGAGTTGCTTATCGGCATTTTCTAATCCTATCCGAAAACCGCCAACTCCAGCAAATAGTTCGAGAACTTTCATCTTTTCTCCTTCATTTTTTTACAGTTTAATCCATTATATACTATTTTCAATGATTGATCAAGTATTAATGTTTGCTTTAGTTTAATTTGATATAATATAAAAGATAGGAGAAGAAAATGGATCAAAACTTATTTAACTATAACGATGAAGATATCGATAGTGTTATTGAATATTCTCACAAACTATTAAATAGAAAATTTTCCGATGTTATGGAAGAGTATAATCGTTCGCTTTATAAATCATATGACGATTATAATGATAGAGTAGTCTCTGAGGTACAAGATAAAGCAATTAGTATGAAGTCAAAAGGGCAATATGGAAATTATATTGAAAAATATTTCTATGGCTACCAGCCAAATAGTGACTCGGAAGCTGACTTTGAAAAAATAGGTGTAGAATTAAAAGTTACTCCTTTTAAGATAAACAAAAATGGGACACTTAGTGCAAAAGAACGACTTGTATTAACAATACTAAACTATATGGAGGAAAATTTAGAGGATTTTTACTCCACTCATTTATGGAAAAAATGTGCAAAGATTTTGTTATTGTTTTACAATGGCTTAATTCCTAATCAAACAATGAAGGACTATGTCATTGAAAAAATATTTTTATATGAATGGTTTGAGGAGGATATGGCAGTCATCCTTGAAGACTATCAGAAAATTACAGATAAAATCAAAAATGGAAGGGCGCATGAATTATCAGAATCAGATGGAAACTATTTATCAACTTGTACAAAAGGAGCAGGTAAAGGAAAGGATTTAAGACAACAACCTTTTAGTCATGAATTAGCCAAACAAAGAGCTTGGGAATTAAAATCAAGTTATATGACCTATCTGATTAATCATAAAATCTTTAACCAATCAGATCAAGAAAGTGTTCTGGCTAATTTTAGGGGTGAAAAAAAGTCATTTACTGAGGTTATTGCAGAGAAGATTCTTTCCTACAAAGGTTTCTCTGAACAAGAGTTATATGATAGATTTGAAGTGAATCCCAAAGCAAAAGGTAAGAATAGTACTCTGATTAGAAAAATTTTAGGTTTAACAGGGGATTTAGATAAGACTAAAGAATTTCAGAAAGCAAACATGAATTTGAGAGTTATTCGAGTAGATAAGAATAATTTACCTAAGGAAGACTCTCCATTTAAAACTTATTGTTTTAAAGAATTAGCAGAAACAGATAGTTGGGAATCGTCACATGTCTATAATGAAATTTATAATAAACGATTCCTCTTCGTTATTTTTAAGGAAATTGAACCTAAGCTATTTGTATTAGATTCTATCAAATTTTGGGGATTTCAAGATAGACAATTAGAAGAAATCCAAAGAGTGTGGCAGGAAACTAGACAAATTATTTCTGACGGAGTTAAATTAACTCAAAATGGTAATAAAGTTTCAACTAATTTCCCTCAAAGTAAGATAAATAGAATCCTATTTACGAAATTACATGCTACCAATGCTTATTATGAAATTGAAAAAGGAAAATTTGTTGGGAAAGGCTCATTATCTGATACGGATGAACTTCCAGATGGGCGTAGGATTACAAAACACTCCTTTTGGATGCCTAAGAAGTTTATAAAAGAAATATTAGATGGGAATTGGGATTGATTATATTTATAATCAACTTGTGATAAACAAAAAAGAGGCTCGCACCTCTTTTTCTTATTTCTTTTTATGATTTAATACTGCATTGAGGACAATGGCGAGTAGGCTGGCTACAACGATTCCGTTTGAGAAGAACATTTGGAAGGCTGTCGGCATGCTGACAAAGAGATTACTGTTGTTGAGTCCGACACCTGCAGCTATGGATACTGCTGCGATAAGAAAGTTATGTTCATTGTTAGCAAAGTCAACACGAGCGAGGATTTGCATCCCTTGAATAGATACAAAACCAAACATCACCAGCATAGCACCACCGAGGACAGGGCTCGGAATGATTTGGGCAAGGGCGCCAAACTTAGGAAGGAGTCCAAGGAGAACCAGGAAACCAGCTGCGTAGTAGATTGGCAGGCGAGTCTTGATACCTGACAATTTAACCAAACCAACGTTTTGTGAAAATCCTGTGTAAGGGAAGGTGTTAAAGATTCCTCCGAGAAGTACGGCCAAACCTTCTGCGCGGTAACCGTTGCGCAGGCGCGTGCTGTCGATTGGATCTTTTGTGATATCAGACAAGGCTAGATAAACACCAGTAGACTCAACCATAGACACTGTTGCGATGATACACATCATGACAATAGATGAGATTTCAAAGGTTGGCATCCCAAAGTAGAGTGGAGTTGGGACATGGACGAGCGGTGCTGCCGCAACAGGAGAGAAATCAACCAAGCCCATGCTAGCAGCAATGGCAGTTCCAACAACCAGACCAATCAAAATAGAGATAGATTTGATAAATCCTTTGGTAAAGATGTTAATCAAGAGGATAATCAAAACAGTGATAGCTGCAAGCAAGAGACTTTGACCAGTTGGCTCTGGAACGTTATTTCCCATATTTCCAATAGCGACAGGAATCAAGGTTAAACCAATCGTGGTAATAACAGATCCTGTTACGATAGATGGGAAGAGATTGGCAACTTTTGAGAAGATGCCTGAAACAAGAACCACGTAAATCCCTGATGCGATAAGGGCACCAAACATAGCACCACTACCATGGCTTTGCCCAATCATAATCAAGGGAGCGACGGATTGGAAAGCAACTCCAAGAACGACTGGGAGTCCAATTCCAAAGTATTTGTTGAGTTGGAGTTGGAGGAAGGTTGCCACCCCACACATGAAGATATCTGTAGAAATCAGGTAGGTTAACTGCTCAGCCGAATAGCCAAGGGCTGTCGCAATCATGATGGGAACCAGGATGGATCCTGAGTACATGGCTAGTAAGTGCTGCAAGCCAAGAACGGCTGCTTGCGAGTGTTTTTCTTGAGTTTGCATTAGAGATCTGCCTCCTTAAAAATAACTTGACCATTTTCAAAACGATCCAAACGAGCGAGTGATAGAACAGGGTAGCCTGCTTTTTCAAGCAAATCACGGCCATCTTGGAAGGATTTTTCAATCACAATACCGATAGCTTCGACTGTTGCTCCGGCCTGTTCGATGATTTGAATCAAGCCTTTGGCAGCTTGGCCATTAGCAAGGAAGTCGTCGATAATCAAGACCTTGTCCTCTGGTGAGAGGAATTTTCCAGCGATAGAAACGGTGCTGGTCACTTGCTTGGTAAAGGAGTAAACTTCGGCAGTTAAGATTCCTTCGTTCATAGTGATGTTTTTAGCTTTTTTAGCGAAAATCATGGGAACGTTTAAGGCTTCAGCTGTAAAAATGGCTGGGGCAATACCTGACGCTTCAATGGTCACGACTTTGGTAATACCAGCAGAAGCAAATTTTTCCGCAAAAATCTTACCAATCTCTCGCATCAAGCTAAAGTCAACTTGGTGGGTTAAAAAGGAATCTACCTTGAGGATGTTATCACCCAAGATATGCCCATCCTTGAGGATGCGCTCTTCTAATAATTTCATAAGACCTCCTAAAGTCTAAAAGCCAATCCATTTGCTTGTTTAGAGTTTCTAGTAAGAAATAGAAAAAGGACCTACTTAATCTCTAAGTAAGTCCCCAAAATAGGCATGGCAAAAACGACCATACCTCACTTCTGACTTACTTATTGTTAGGTGTTCCGGCACCTTGTAGAAACGTCGTGCCAATTCACGACATAAACAAGTAAAATGATATTCAATTTCAAATAGGCTTGAGCCAATGTTTTTATTTTACACTAAATAACTTTAGAAATCAAATATTTTGTTAGTGTTTTGGTTTGAAAAACGAACAAATATAATAAAAATGGGCAAGAATTAACTTATTGGCTAACATTTAGAAGGTTTTTCCATCATAAAAGGCATATTATCAAGATTTTTCAAGACTTGATAATATGCCTTTTTAACTTTAAAGACTTTTTCCCAACCTTTATTATTCTACTCGCTAAATCTTAAAAAATAACCATCTGGATCCAAAATCGCAAATTCATGAGGGTAAATAAAGCTATCTCCCACTCGAAATTCTCTTTTTGTCAGGGGACGATGGGTAGGATAGTCAGCTTCCAGCAGTTTTTGGTGGAGCTGAGGGACATCTTCAATGCCAAAGGAAATATTGACACCGCGCCCGAAAGGATAGGTTAGTTGGGCTAATTCTTCTGTGCTGCCTTCTTCTAGCATAAGTTGGCAGTCTTCAAGCGAGAGGAAGAGAAATTTCTCCTCTGGACGCTCGTATTCGACAGAAAATCCCAGCAAGTCGCAGTAGAAGTGGCGTGACTTTTCGAGGTCAGATACTACAAATTCAGGAATGACAGCTTGATAGTCCATTAGCTTTCTCCTTAGAGCTCAATCTCCATGACAATGGGTGTATGGTCTTGACGCGCACCTGAGTCAATCATGTCAGACTTGGCTACCTTGTCAGCGATGCGGTTACTTGTTAGCCAGTAGTCGATTCTCCAGCCTGTATTGTTGATTTTAGAAGTCTTGCTACGCTGTGCCCACCAAGTGTAGTGTTCTGGAACATCGCCGTGAATGTGGCGGAAGGTATCCGTAAATCCAGTTGCTAAAAGGTTGGTAAATCCAGCACGCTCCTCGTCGGTAAATCCTGGTGAACGGCGGTTGCTAGCAGGATTTGCAAGGTCGATCTCATTGTGGGCTACGTTGTAGTCACCAGTCGCAAGGACTGGTTTTTCTTTGTCTAGTTGAGACAAGTACTCAGCATATTTGACATCCCAGACTTGACGTTCTTCCAAGCGTTTGAGTCCATCGCCAGCATTTGGTGTGTAAACTTGCGTTACGAAAAATTCATCAAATTCCAAGGTGATGATACGGCCTTCCAAGTCCATGGTAGAAGGGGCACCGATTTCTGGGAAGCTGATAGTAGGCGTAAGTTCTTTCTTATAGAGGAACATGGTACCAGCGTAGCCTTTGCGGGCGGGCTCTTGAGAAGAGCGCCACGTGTTTTCGTAGCCTGGGAAGAGTTCTTCTAAAATCTCAAGATGTTTTTTAGTAGGCCCCTTGGCAGAAAGCTTGGTTTCTTGAATAGCAATGATATCAGCATTTTCAGCGACCAAGGTCTGTAGGACTTCTTGGGACAATTTGGCACGAGCTGAGTCACTAGTTAGGGCAGCATTGAGGGAATCAATATTCCATGAGATAAGTTTCATAAAGTTACCTTTTTCATTCAGATTATAGATTTTATTATACCAAAAAAAGGTCTATTTCCCCAACGTATGGTTTGAAAATTACTCTTTAGACTTTATCTTTAGAAAATAAAAATTCCCTGAGCTATTTAGAAAAAAATCTAAATAGCTCTTGTGTTTAGAATAGAAAGGTGTATAATGTTATTTAGAAAAACATCTAAATAGAAAGTGAAGTTACATATATGTCAAATAAGAGAACAATCCTTCTTTTTGTGGTCTTAGCTTATGCCCTTGCTTGGATAGTATGGTTGCCACTATGGCTAAGTGGTGTTGGTCTAAATTCTCCATGGAGTCAGCTTGCTAGTATTGTAGCCATGTGGATGCCTGCACTTGCAGTCTTTATTTTAGGGAAAATCACGAATCAACCTAGTGGAATCAAATATAAATTAGTTGTGAATTTCAAGAGCAACTGGCGCTTTTACTTACTAGCTATCTGGTTACCAGCAGTCATCAGTTTTTTAGGAGCAGGACTTTATTTTCTTGTATTCCCTAGCAATTTCAGTCTTGGTTTTGAATCTATTCAAGCCATCTTACAAGAAAAAGGTGTCTCTCAATCAACCATTCCCTTATCTTTCTTGGTCTTGATTCAAATCCTAGCTAGTTTGACCTACGCTCCTTTTCTTAATAGTTTCTTTGCATTGGGAGAGGAAATTGGTTGGCGTGGCTATCTTTACCCAGCTCTAAGAGGACGCTTTTCAAGAGTCCAGACTCATGTCTTGCTTGGTCTCATTTGGAGTCTTTGGCATCTACCAATCAATTTGCAAGGCTATAATTATGGAATATCTTATTTTGCTTATCCTGTTTTGGGAGTTGTCGCCATGTTTCTATTTTGTTTTAGCCTAGGAATATTGTTGAGCTGGTTGTTGGAAAAGACAGGTTCTATCTGGGCTTCTGCCCTATTTCATGGGGCAATCAATGCAACTGCAGGTCTTGGTTTACTCTTCCAATTACCAGGAGAAAAAGTTTCAAGCCTCTTGATTTTAGGCCCATCACCGACAGGGATGCTATCAGTTCTACCTTGCTTAGTTCTAGCCCTACTAATATTACAAAGGGAAAGGAGTCATTATGAGTTTTGCAAATAGTTTTAAAGCCTTATCTCATCCAGTTAGGAGAGAGATTTTAAATTTACTCAAAGCAGGTAGATTATCTGCAGGAGAAATTGCCAGTCAATTTGAGTTGACTAGTGCAACTATTTCACACCATCTCACGATTTTGAAAGCAGCGGATTTGATTCATGAAATGAAAGAAAAAAACTTTATTTATTATGAATTAAATACATCGGTTTTAGAGGATATAATGGTTTGGTTAGCAGATCTGAAAGGAGATCATTTTGATGAAGATAAAAATCAATAAGAAATTGGTATTATTTACGAGCATTCTCATCCTACTACCTTCCCTTGTAGGTTGTGTTTTCTGGAATCAATTACCAGAGGAGATACCCACTCATTTTAATCTACTGGGTCAAGCAGATGGCTACAATCATAAAGTGTTTGCTATCTTTGGATTGCCGGCTCTCATGCTTTTGATGCATTGGGTGCTTCTATTTTTAATGATTAAGGATCCTAAATCTAGCAATATCAGTTCAAAAATACAAGTTTTGATTTACTGGATTATTCCTTTTGTATCTTGTCTATTAATGATTTCTATCTTCGGAGAATCTTTAGGTTATTCCATGATGAGTGGGCTACTAGCTCAGATTTTTATGGGAGTCGTGATGATCGTAATTGGAAATTATCTACCAAAAACACACCGAAATTATATAATCGGTATTCGACTACCGTGGACCTTGGAGAATGATGAAAACTGGAGAAAAACGCATCGCCTAGCTGGAAAAATTTGGGTGTTAGGAGGATTGTTATTGTTTCTAAATTCCTTTGTGCAACTATATGTTTACTGGGTATTCTTCTTGACACTTTTCTTTGTAGTGATAATTCCTAGTGTCTATTCTTATCAATTATCAAAATTAGAATCTTGAAACAGGTATTTGAGTCATTAGTTAGAGAAGTTGGTCTGATAAGTCTATTTCCCCAACGTATGGCTTGAAAAATCACTCTCTTTCGTTTATAATGAAGAATGATTTTATGAAAGGGAGTGAAAATAAATGAAATTTTACTCATATGACTATGTACTTAGCCAAATCAGTCAGCAAAATGGCATCATGATTGGCTTTGGGATTGTGCTCCTAGCTATCACAGGATTTTTTGCTTTTAAGGCTTATCGTGATAAAAAGGGAACTAAGTTTCGTGAATTGGTCATGATTTTGGCCTTGACTTTGGTAGCCATGCTTTTGGTAACAATCTCAAAATACCAGACCAATCAAGCCTCTAACAATCAATTTCAAACTTCCCTTCATTTCATAGAGGTCATTTCTAAAGACTTGGGAGTGGATAAATCAGAAGTTTATGTCAATACTTCAGCTGCCACTGATGGAGCACTTATCAAGGTAGGTTCAAATTTCTATCGTGCCATGAACGGGAGCCAACCAGACAAGTATCTTTTAGAGAAATTAGAATTGCATCAAACAGACGTTATTGAATTGGTGGAGGTAAACAAATGACACTCAACTACATGGAAATTTTAATCAAACTGGCCTTGGGTCTTTTCTCGCTTGTTTTTGTTATCAATGTGACAGGAAAGGGGAATCTAGCACCTAACTCTGCTACAGACCAAATTCAGAACTATGTTCTCGGTGGTATCATTGGTGGGGTGATTTACAATAGTTCTATCAGTATTCTCCAGTATGCAGTGATTTTGATGATGTGGACGATTTTGGTCTTGACCCTCAAATGGCTCAATAACAATGTTCGTTTTGTCAAACGCTTGATTGATGGTAAACCGACTCTGCTCATCAAAAATGGGCAGATTGACCCAGAAGCCTGTCGTTCAGTTGGTTTGTCTGCGGCAGATGTTGCTCTCAAACTTCGTAGCCAAGGAATTTTCCAGATGAAGCAAGTTAAACGAGCTGTGCAAGAGCAAAATGGCCAACTCATCGTGGTCCAAATGGGAGATGAAAATCCTAAGTATCCAGTTGTGACTGACGGTGTGATCCAAGTAGATGTTTTGGAATCGATTGGTCGTAGCGAAGAGTGGTTGCTTGATAACCTCAACAAGCAAGGACATGACAATGTAGCTAATATCTTTATCGCTGAGTATGACAAGGGTGCCGTTACAGTCGTAACCTATGAATAAGAAAAACCTGGGGTCTTGGCCTCAGGTTTCTATTTGCAATCAGAAAGGGATTTTATGTCCATTATTCAAAAACTTTGGTGGTTTTTCAAGTTAGAAAAACGCCGTTATCTAGTCGGAATTGTGGCCCTGGTCTTGGTTTCCGTCCTTAATCTCATTCCCCCCATGGTCATGGGGCGGGTCATTGATGCTATCACATCGGGACAATTAACCCAGCAGGACCTCCTTCTTGACTTATTTTATTTGCTTCTTGCGGCTTTTGGGATGTACTATCTGCGTTATGTTTGGCGTATGTATATCCTTGGAACTTCCTACCGTTTGGGGCAGATTATGCGGTCTCGCTTGTTTGAGCATTTCACAAAAATGTCTCCAGCCTTTTATCAGACCTATCGGACGGGGGACCTGATGGCGCACGCAACCAATGATATCAATGCCTTGACTCGTCTCGCAGGTGGCGGTGTCATGTCAGCGGTTGATGCCTCTATCACGGCTCTAGTGACTTTGCTGACCATGCTCTTTAGCATTTCCTGGCAGATGACTCTGGTTGCCATTTTGCCCCTACCTTTCATGGCTTATGCAACTAGTCGTTTAGGCAGAAAGACTCACAAGGCTTTTGGCGAATCGCAAGCTGCCTTTTCTGAACTCAATAACAAGGTACAGGAGTCTGTATCAGGTATCAAAGTGACCAAGTCTTTCGGATATCAGGCGGACGAGTTGAAGTCCTTTCAGGCAGTCAATGAATTGACCTTCCAAAAGAACCTCCAAACTATGAAATACGATAGTCTCTTTGACCCTATGATTCTCTTATTTGTTGGTTCCTCCTATGTGTTAACCCTCTTGGTCGGCTCCTTGATGGTTCAGAAAGGGCAGATTACGGTTGGAAATCTGGTCACCTTTATCAGCTATTTGGATATGCTGGTTTGGCCTCTTATGGCTATTGGTTTCCTTTTTAATATCACTCAGCGAGGCAAGGTTTCCTACCAGCGGATTGAGGAATTGTTGTCTCAGAAATCACCTGTACAAGACCCTGAGTTTCCTTTAGATGGCATTGAAAATGGGAGCTTGGAGTACAATATTGATAGTTTTGCCTTTGAAGATGATAAAACATTGACGGATATTCACTTTAGTTTGGAAAAAGGGCAAACGTTGGGCTTGGTTGGGCAAACAGGCTCTGGGAAAACATCCTTGATCAAACTTCTATTACGTGAATACGATGTGGACAAGGGAGCCATTTATCTAAATGGTCACGATATTCGGGACTATCGTCTGACAGACCTTCGTAGTCTTATGGGCTATGTTCCTCAGGACCAGTTTCTCTTTGCGACCTCTATCTTAGACAATATTCGCTTTGGAAATCCTGATTTGCCTCTTTCAGCAGTCGAGGAAGTGACCAAGTTAGCCCAAGTTTATCAAGATATTGTAGCCATGCCCCAAGGATTTGATACGTTGATTGGTGAAAAGGGAGTCAGTCTCTCAGGTGGTCAAAAGCAGCGTCTAGCTATGAGTCGGGCTATGATTTTAGACCCAGATATCTTGATTTTAGATGATTCCTTGTCGGCCGTGGATGCCAAGACAGAGTATGCGATTATTGACAATTTAAAGGAAATGCGCAAGGATAAGACAACCATTATCACAGCGCATCGCCTCAGTGCAGTTGTCCATGCAGATTTGATTTTAGTCCTGCAAAATGGTCAAATCATCGAACGAGGCAGGCACGAAGACTTACTAGCTTTGGATGGCTGGTATGCCCAAACCTACCAGTCTCAGCAGCTGGAAATGAAGGGAGAAGAAGATGCAGAATAAGAAAGAACAATGGGCTGTATTGAAGCGCTTGATGTCCTATCTCAAGCCTTATGGACTTCTGACCTTTTTAGCACTCAGTTTTCTCCTAGCGACTACGGTCATTAAAAGCGTCATTCCCCTTGTGGCTTCTCACTTTATCGACCAGTATCTCAGCAATCTCAACCAACTGGCCGTTACCGTTTTGCTGGTCTATTATGGCCTTTATATCCTACAAACTGTAGTGCAGTATTTCGGCAATCTTCTCTTTGCGCGAGTGTCCTACAGTATTGTTAGGGATATTCGTCGGGATGCCTTTGCCAATATGGAAAAGCTGGGTATGTCCTATTTTGACAAGACACCAGCAGGCTCTATCGTCTCTCGTTTGACCAATGATACTGAGACTATCAGTGATATGTTTTCAGGGATTTTGTCCAGCTTTATCTCAGCAGTTTTTATTTTTCTGACAACCCTTTATACCATGTTGGTGTTGGATTTTCGTTTGACTGCTTTAGTATTGCTCTTTCTCCCCTTGATTTTCCTTTTGGTCAATCTCTATCGGAAAAAATCAGTGAAAATCATTGAGAAAACCAGAAGTCTCTTATCAGATATCAATAGCAAGCTGGCTGAAAACATCGAGGGAATCAGAATAATCCAGGCCTTTAATCAAGAGAAGCGCCTGCAAGCAGAATTTGATGAAATCAACCAAGAACACTTGATCTACGCCAACCGTTCTGTAGCCTTGGATGCCCTCTTTTTGCGTCCTGCCATGAGTTTGTTGAAACTTTTAGGTTATGCTGTCTTGATGGCCTATTTTGGCTATCGTGGACTTTATCTGGGAATAACGGCAGGAACCATGTATGCCTTTATCCAGTACATCAATCGTCTCTTTGATCCCCTGATTGAAGTGACGCAAAATTTTTCGACCCTTCAAACTTCCATGGTGTCTGCAGGTCGTGTATTTGCCTTGATTGACGAGAGGACCTATGAGCCTCTTCAAGAAAATGGCCAGGCTGAGGTAAAAGAAGGCAATATTCGTTTTGAACATGTGTGTTTCTCGTATGACGGTAAACATCAGATTCTGGATGATATTTCCTTTTCGGTTAACAAGGGTGAAACCATTGCATTTGTAGGCCATACAGGTTCAGGGAAATCGTCTATTATCAATGTCCTTATGCGCTTTTATGAATTCCAGTCAGGCCGAGTTCTCTTGGATGGTGTGGATATTAGGGACTACAGTCAGGAAGAGCTGAGAAAGAACATCGGTCTGGTCTTGCAGGAACCCTTCCTCTATCATGGAACCATCAAGTCCAATATTGCCATGTACCAAGAAATCAGTGATGAGCAGGTCCAGGCTGCGGCAGCCTTCGTGGATGCAAATTCCTTTATTCAGGAACTTACTTTAGGCTATGATGCACCCGTTTCCGAGCGGGGTTCGAGCTTTTCTACTGGTCAGCGCCAGCTTCTAGCCTTTGCTAGAACAGTCGCCAGTCAGCCTAAAATCCTGATTTTGGATGAAGCGACAGCCAATATTGACTCTGAAACAGAAAGTTTGGTTCAAGCTTCACTAGCTAAGATGAGACAGGGGCGGACGACCATTGCTATCGCTCACCGCCTTTCTACCATCCAGGATGCCAACTGTATCTACGTTTTGGATAAGGGGCGAATTATCGAGAGTGGAACCCATGAGGAACTCTTGGCTCTAGGAGGAACATATCACAAGATGTATAGTTTGCAGGCGGGTGCTATGTCTTAATACTCTTTGATTTTCATTGAGTGTAAGAAGGAAATCCTTTAAATTACAGATTTCTTTCACCGCCTTTTCCATTTTGTGGTATAATGAAAAATGTTGACAAATAGTATAATAAAAACAAAGGAGAAACAGCATGCTGAAATGGGAAGACTTGCCCGTGGAAATGAAATCAAGCGAGGTTGAGTCTTACTACCAGCTTGTCTCTAAAAGGAAGGGTTCGCTGATTTTCAAGCGTTGTTTGGACTGGATTTTGGCCTTGGTTGTACTGGTTCTGACCTCTCCCATCTTTCTCATTTTGAGCATTTGGATCAAGTTGGATAGCAAGGGGCCAGTTATTTACAAGCAAGAGCGCGTGACCCAGTACAATCAACCTTTCAAGATTTGGAAGTTCCGTACCATGGTGACGAATGCGGACAAAAAAGGAAGTCTAGTGACTTCTGCTAACGATAGCCGCATTACCAAGGTTGGTAATTTCATCCGCCGTGTGCGTTTGGACGAACTGCCTCAGTTGGTCAATGTCCTGAAAGGTGAGATG
This sequence comes from Streptococcus pseudopneumoniae, assembly GCF_001070815.1. GTDB lineage: Bacteria > Bacillota > Bacilli > Lactobacillales > Streptococcaceae > Streptococcus > Streptococcus pseudopneumoniae_P. The sequence goes on from NZ_JVLX01000068.1 coordinate 25,601, forward strand.
TCTTTTGTCGGTACACGACCTGAAGTGCCACGCTACACAGAGCAGTATAGCCCTGAAATGATGGCGACCTTGCTCTTACCAGCAGGGATTACCTCTCCAGCCAGCATTCACTACAAGGATGAGGACACTATCATCAGTCAAATGACGGAGAAAGGTTTATCAGTTGACCAAGCCTATGTCGAACATGTCCTTCCTGAAAAGATGCGCTATAACCTCGCCTATCTCCGAGAGTTTAGTTTCCTTGGAGACATCAAAATCATGTTTCAAACCGTGTTTGAAGTGCTAAAATAAAGTAGTCATAAGAAAATGAGTACAGATAAAAGGAGCAAATCAATGCCAAATTACAATATTCCATTTTCACCACCCGATATTACGGAAGCTGAAATTGCTGAAGTAGCGGATACCCTGCGTTCTGGTTGGATTACAACAGGTCCTAAGACAAAAGAACTGGAGCGTCGCTTGTCTCAATACACACAGACGCCCAAGACTGTCTGTCTTAACTCTGCGACTGCCGCGCTTGAGTTGATTTTGCGTGTTTTGGAAGTGGGTTCTGGAGATGAAGTCATCGTTCCAGCTATGACTTATACAGCTTCATGTAGTGTCATCACTCACGTAGGAGCGACCCCTGTCATGGTGGATATCCAAGCAGATACGTTTGAAATGGACTATGACCTGCTGGAGCAAGCCATTACTGAAAAGACCAAGGTGATCATCCCAGTAGAACTTGCAGGGATTGTTTGCGACTATGACCGTTTGTTCCAAGTCGTGGAGAAAAAACGTGACCTCTTTACCGCTTCAAGCAAGTGGCAACAGGCCTTTAACCGTATTGTGATTGTCTCTGATAGTGCCCACGCTTTGGGATCAAATTACAAGGGTCAACCAGCTGGTTCTATCGCTGACTTTACTTCCTTCTCATTCCATGCGGTTAAGAACTTTACAACTGCAGAGGGTGGAAGTGCCACTTGGAAATCTAATCCAGCGATTGACGACGAAGAGATGTACAAGGAATTTCAAATTCTTTCCCTTCACGGGCAAACTAAGGATGCTCTTGCCAAGATGCAACTGGGTTCATGGGAATACGATATCGTCACACCAGCCTACAAGTGCAACATGACCGATATCATGGCATCGCTTGGTTTGGTACAATTGGACCGCTATCCAAGTTTGTTGCAACGTCGTAAGGATATCGTGGATCGCTATGATCGTGGCTTTGCAGGTTCTCGCATCCATCCTTTGGCACACAAGACTGATAGTGTAGAATCTTCACGCCACCTCTACATCACCCATGTAGAAGGAGCAAGCCTAGAAGAACGCAACCTCATCATTCAAGAATTGGCTAAAGCAGGAATTGCAAGTAACGTACACTATAAACCGCTTCCACTCTTAACAGCCTATAAGAATCTTGGCTTTGATATGGCGAATTATCCTAAGGCCTATGCCTTCTTTGAAAATGAAATTACGCTCCCTCTTCACACTAAATTAAGCGATGAAGAAGTGGACTATATCATTGAGACTTTCAAAACAGTTTCTGAAAAAGTACTAGCTTCATCAAAAAAATCGTAAAAAAGTCTTGACAAAGAAAAAACAAAGTATTAAAATAAGTTCAACAAATCAGAAAAGTAACTATTTTTGATCTTCAGGGAGCCTGTGGTGATTGTGAACAGGTGGTTGGAAGTAGTGAAAGTGGGCTGATTTTAAAAATGAATTTGAAACAATGAAAATTCGGTGCGCACACCTTACAGTGCAACTTGTTGTTAGACAAGGCAGAGATGTAAAGGGGAATAGTCCCTTTATAATTGAGGTGGCACCGCGTTACCAACGCCCTCACGCAGAGTAATTTTCTGTGTGTGGGCTTTTTCATATCTTGAAATCAATACAGAAAGAGGAAAAATTTTATGACAACTAAAGGTTATTTTGGACAATTTGGTGGTAGTTTTGTACCAGAGCCTATTCAGGCTTTGTTGGATGAGTTGGAAGTGACATTTGACAAGTACAAGGATGATCCAGAGTTTTTGGCAGAATTTCGCCATTACTTAAAGGATTATTCAGGTCGCGAAACACCGCTCTATTTTGCGGAAAGTTTGACAGAGCACTTAGGTGGCGCTAAGATTTATCTCAAGCGTGAAGACCTTAACCACCTTGGTTCTCACAAGCTCAACAACGTTTTAGGACAAATTCTTTTGGCTAAACGCATGGGCAAAAAACGAGTAATTGCAGAAACAGGAGCTGGTCAGCACGGTGTTGCGACAGCAGCGGCTGCAGCTAAGTTTGGTATGGCCTGTGATGTCTACATGGGAGCAGAGGATGTGGAACGTCAACGTCTCAATGTTTTCCGTATGGAGATGATGGGAGCAACTGTTCACGCAGTTGAAACAGGGACTCGTACCCTCAAAGATGCTGTTGATGCAGCCTTTGGAGCATGGATGAATGACCTTGAAGCCTTTTATGTTCTGGGATCTGCTGTGGGACCTCACCCATATCCAACCATTGTTCATGAGTTCTAAAAGGTCATCAGTGAAGAATCTCGCCGTCAAATCTTAGAAAAAGAAGGTCGTTTACCAGACTACGTTATTGCCTGTGTAGGTGGTGGCTCTAATGCCATCGGTGCTTTTTCTCAGTATGTGGCTGATGAAGAAGTTAAATTGGTTGGGGTCGAAGCTGCTGGTCATGGACTTGACACAGACAAGCACGCAGCTACTATGACAAAAGGTAGTATCGGAATTGTCGATGGCATGAAGACTTATGCAGTCTTTAAGGAAGATGGAGAGCTAGCTCCAGTTTACTCTATCTCAGCTGGATTGGACTATCCAGGGGTTGGCCCAGAACATGCCTACTTTAAAGATTCAGGTCGCGTGGAATATGTTGCAGCGACGGATGAAGAAGCTGTTCAGGCTCTCCTCCTTCTCAGCAAGACTGAAGGAATTATCCCAGCGATTGAAAGTTCGCACGCTATCGCAGAAGCAGTTAAACGTGCACCGAAACTAAGTAAAGACGACATTATCATCATCAATGTCTCTGGTCGTGGAGACAAGGACGTAGCTGCAATTGCAGACTATCTAGAAGCTAAAAAATAAAAGATGGAAAAATTACAGTCTTTTCTCTCACAGAGAGCTTGTGGTTGCTGAAAACAAGCAGAGAAAGCTGTAAGGTTGGGTCCATCTGAAACGAGAGAAGAAAACATAATTCTCAAGGGAGTGCCCTTTATCGCACAGCCTGTTACAGAATCTTTCTAAGACAGGAATGAGAGATAGGAGAAATCCTATAATTGAGGTGGCACCGCGAATTTCGTCCTCACGCAAGTTATTTTGCGTGGGGATTTTTATATATTTATCGTAGATATGGCTATCAGTTTTAAATTATGCTTTATCACTAGATAAATTTCTATAAAATATTTGCGAACGAAGTGAGCATTAAACCGCTATTTCCCGCCATAGTGGTATTCTAGAGAAGCAAAGATGCTTCTCTAGAACGGAATTTTTGAGAGTAAAAAAGTTCGGGGAACTATTTTAGCCTGAGCCTAGAAATGAATGAGCGAGGGGCTCAAAAATTAGGGATGAAATTTCGGAGAAAGTTGCTCCCGTCCGCACTATTTAAGGGAAATAGAAAAAAGACAAAAAATTAAAAATAAGAAACTGAAAGGGAAAATACAATGGAACGAATCATTCATGGAGATGTCTTATCACCAATCTTGGCTTATATGCGCCTAAAGGGGCAACACAAGGTTATCTTAGAGAGTATTCCGAGAGACAAGGAAACAGCTCGTTTTTCTATCCTAGCCTATAATCCAGTTTTTGAGATTAAGTTTGAAAATGGGATCCTTTATCAAAATGGTCAAGTGATTGATCGGGATCCTTTGGATTTCCTTTATGAAGTGACTCATAAGAGCCAGCACCATTCAGATCTACCTTTTGGTGGGGGAGCTATTGGCTTTGTCGGTTACGATATGATTTCGCTCTATGAAGAAATTGGTCAAATTCCTGAGGATACCATTGGGACGCCAGACATGCATTTCTTTGTTTATGAGAGCTACATGGTATTTGACCACAAGAAGGAAAAAATTCATGTCATCGAGGATGCTCTTTACAGTGAGCGTAGTCAAGAAGACTTGGAAAAAGCCTTGAATCAAGTGCTGGAGGAATTACGCATCCCCGCTTCAAATGAATTTGAAGACTTGGATTTATCGCCGCTGGACTTCAAACCGCATATTGTTCCTCAGAAGTTTGAGGAAATGGTGGAAACAGCTCGCGACTTGATTCGTAATGGCGATATGTTCCAATGTGTACTCAGCCAGCGTTTTTCAGCAGAGGTTACTGGAAATCCATTTGACTTCTACAGAAATCTCCGCGTGACCAACCCATCCAATTACCTTTATTTCTATGATTTTGGGGATTATCAAATCATCGGTGCCAGTCCTGAAAGTTTGGTTTCTGTTAAAAATGGCGTTGTAACAACCAATCCGATTGCGGGTACACGACCAAGAGGAACAACGGATGAAGAAGACAAGGCCTTGGCAACTGACCTGCTTTCTGATGAGAAGGAAACAGCAGAACATCGGATGTTGGTAGACTTGGGGCGTAACGATATTGGTCGCATCTCCGAAACAGCCAGTGTCCAAGTCACCAAGTATATGGAAGTGGAGCTCTTCCGCTATGTTATGCATTTGACCAGCGTGGTGAAAGGGCGTTTGCTTCCAGAACTCACTGCCATGGATGCCTTGAAATCTACACTTCCAGCTGGAACAGTTTCAGGAGCACCAAAGATTCGGGCCATGAGACGCATCTATGAACTAGAAACGGAAAAACGAGGCGTATACGCAGGAGCAATCGGCTACTTGTCTGCGACGGGTGATATGGATTTCGCCATTGCCATCCGAACTATGATTCTCAAAAATCAAACAGCCTATGTGCAGGCTGGGGCAGGGATTGTCTATGACTCCATTGCCCAAAACGAATACCAAGAAACCATTAACAAGGCTAAATCTATGACTAGAATTGGAGAACTAAGACCATGATTTTATTGATTGATAACTATGATTCTTTTACCTATAACTTGGCGCAGTACATTGGAAATTTTGCAGAAGTGCAGGTCTTGAGAAATGATGATCCCAAGCTGTATGAAGAAGCTGAAAAAGCAGATGGTCTGGTCTTTTCTCCTGGTCCTGGTTGGCCAGTTGATGCTGGAAAGATGGAAGACATGATTCGTGATTTTGCTGGCAAGAAGCCGATTTTAGGGATTTGTTTGGGTCACCAAGCCATTGCAGAAGTCTTTGGTGGTAAGTTAGGTTTGGCTCCAAAAGTCATGCATGGGAAACAGAGCAATATCAGCTTTGAAGCGCCATCTGTTTTGTATCAAGGTATTGAGGACGGCCGTGCGGTCATGCGTTACCACAGTATTTTAATTGAAGAGATGCCAGAAGACTTCGAAGTGACAGCTCGTTCAACTGATGACCATGCCATTATGGGAATTCAACACAAAAATCTACCAATTTATGGCTTCCAGTACCATCCAGAGAGCATTGGAACGCCAGACGGCTTGTCTTCTATTCGGAATTTTATCGAGAAGGTTGTAAAGTGAGGAAACTAGGATGAAAGAGATTATTGAAAAACTAGCAAAATTTGAAAATTTATCAGGTGTGGAAATGACGGATGTCATTGAGCGTATCGTAACTGGGCGTGTAACGGAGGCGCAGATTGCTTCTCTCCTTTTGGCTCTTAAGATGAAGGGGGAAACACCTGAAGAACGCACAGCCATTGCCCAAGTCATGAGAGGGCATGCCCAACATATTCCAACTGAAATTCATGATGCCATGGACAACTGTGGTACAGGTGGAGACAAATCCTTCAGCTTTAACATTTCCACAACCTCAGCCTTTGTCTTGGCTGGTGGCGGTGTTCACATGGCCAAACACGGTAATCGCTCGATTTCTTCTAAATCTGGTTCTGCAGATGTCCTCGAAGCTTTGGGCATCAACCTAGACCTCAAACCAGCTGAACTAGGTAAGGTCTTTGATAAAACTGGCATCGTCTTTCTCTTTGCTAAAAATATGCACCCAGCTATGAAATATATCATGCCAGCTCGTTTGGAGTTGGGAATTCCAACGATTATGAACTTGACGGGTCCACTGATTCACCCAATGGCTTTGGAAACACAGCTTCTTGGAATTAGTCGTCCAGAACTTCTAGAAAGTACAGCTCAGGTTTTGAAAAATATGGGTCGCAAACGTGCCATTGTGGTTGCTGGGCCAGAAGGTTTGGATGAAGCCGGCTTGAACGGAACAACCAAGATTGCTCTTCTGGAAAATGGCGAAATCACCTTGTCAAGCTTCACTCCAGCGGATTTGGGAATGGAAGGCTATGCTATCGAAGACATTCGTGGAGGGAATGCTCAGGAAAATGCAGAAATTTTGCTTAGCGTTCTTAAAAATGAACCAAGTCCATTCTTGGAAACGACAGTCTTAAATGCTGGTCTTGGTTTCTATGCTAATGGTAAGGTTGATAGCATCAAGGATGGAGTTGCCTTGGCTCGTCAAGTCATTGCTAGTGGCAAGGCCCTTGAAAAACTCAGACTGTTACAGGAGTACCAAAAATGAGTCAGGAATTTTTAGCACGAATCTTGGAGCAGAAGGCGCGTGAGGTTGAGCAGATGGAGCTGGAGGAAATCCAGCCCCTGCGCCAGACCTATCGCTTGGCTGACTATCTAAAACAACACCAGGACCGCTTGCAGGTAATCGCTGAGGTCAAGAAGGCTAGCCCTAGTCTGGGAGATATCAATCTAGATGTGGATATTGTGCAACAGGCCCAGACTTATGAAGCGAATGGAGCAGTGATGATTTCTGTTCTGACAGATGAAGTTTTCTTTAAAGGACATTTGGATTATCTACGGGAGATTTCCAGTCAGGTACAGATTCCGACGCTTAACAAGGACTTTATTATCGATGAAAAGCAAATCATCCGCGCTCGCAATGCAGGTGCGACAGTTATCTTGCTCATTGTGGCCGCCTTGTCAGAAGAACGCCTTAAGGAACTTTATGACTATGCGACAGAGCTTGGTCTGGAAGTTTTAGTGGAAACCCACAATCTAGCTGAACTAGAGGTAGCACACCGCCTTGGAGCTCAAATTATCGGGGTTAATAACCGCAACTTGACCACCTTTGAAGTTGACTTGCAGACCAGTGTAGACTTGGCTAAACATTTCAAAGATGATTGCTTGTACATTTCTGAATCTGCTATTTTCACAGGGCAGGATGCGGAACGAGTAGCGCCATACTTTAACGGAATTTTGGTAGGGACAGCTCTTATGCAGGCAGAAGATGTGGCCCAGAGAATCAAGGAGTTGCAGATTGACAAAGGTTAAGATTTGTGGATTATCGACCAAAGAAGCGGTGGAGACAGCTGTTTCAGCAGGGGCGGACTACATCGGTTTTGTCTTTGCAGCTAGTAAAAGACAGGTGACCTTGGATCAGGCTGCTGAGCTGGCAAAGCTTATTCCTGCAGATGTCAAAAAGGTTGGTGTATTTGTTTCACCAAGTCGGGCAGAATTGCTAGAAGCGATTGAAAAAGTTGGCCTAGACTTGGTTCAAGTTCACGGTCAGGTGGCAGATGATTTATTTGAGAATTTGCCTTGTGCCAGTATTCAGGCTGTGCGGGTGGATGGAGAGGGTCATGTGCCCAATTCTCAGGCAGACTATCTACTCTTTGATGCTCCTGTGGCTGGGAGTGGCCAGACCTTTGACTGGGCTCAACTGGATACGATTGGACTAACTCAGCCTTTCTTTATCGCAGGTGGGCTTAAGGAAGACAATGTCGTAAAAGCAATTCAACACTTTACTCCCTATGCAGTCGATGTATCGAGCGGAGTGGAGACAGATGGACAAAAAGATCATGAAAAGATTAGAAGATTTATAGAGAGGGTAAAGAATGGCATATCAAGAACCAAATAAAGATGGATTTTACGGAAAATTCGGCGGACGTTTTGTCCCAGAAACATTGATGACAGCAGTTTTGGAGTTGGAGAAGGCCTACCGTGAAAGTCAGGCAGACCCAAGTTTCCAGGAGGAATTGACCCAGCTCTTACGTCAGTACGTAGGTCGTGAAACTCCCCTTTACTACGCAAAAAACTTGACCCAGCATATTGGCGGAGCCAAGATTTATCTCAAACGGGAAGACCTTAACCATACAGGGGCCCACAAGATTAACAATGCCTTGGGACAAGTTCTTCTGGCTAAACGCATGGGCAAAAAGAAAATTATCGCTGAAACAGGTGCTGGTCAGCACGGTGTGGCAACTGCAACAGCTGCGGCCCTCTTTAACATGGAATGTACCATCTATATGGGTGAGGAAGATGTCAAACGCCAAGCCCTTAATGTCTTTCGTATGGAGCTTTTGGGAGCTAAGGTTGAGGCCGTGACAGATGGTTCGCGCGTGCTCAAGGATGCGGTCAATGCAGCCCTCCGTTCATGGGTGGCAAATATCGACGATACCCACTATATCCTTGGTTCTGCCTTGGGGCCTCATCCTTTCCCAGAAATCGTTCGTGACTTCCAAAGTGTTATCGGACGCGAAGCCAAACAACAGTACCGTGAATTGACTGGGAAAGACTTGCCAGATGCTCTAGTAGCCTGTGTTGGTGGTGGTTCTAATGCTATCGGTCTCTTCCATCCCTTTGTAGAAGATGAGTCTGTAGCCATGTATGGGGCTGAAGCAGCAGGACTTGGTGTGGATACAGAGCACCACGCAGCTACCTTGACCAAGGGCCGTCCAGGTGTTCTTCACGGTTCCCTCATGGATGTGCTCCAAGATGCCCATGGTCAAATTCTTGAAGCCTTCTCTATCTCAGCAGGTTTGGACTATCCTGGTATCGGTCCAGAACATTCACACTACCACGATATTAAACGTGCCAGCTATGTTCCTGTGACAGACGAAGAAGCCTTGGAAGGATTCCAACTCTTGTCTCGTGTGGAAGGAATTATCCCAGCCTTGGAATCTAGCCATGCCATTGCCTTTGCAGTGAAATTAGCCAAAGACCTCGGACCAGACAAGTCTATGATTGTCTGCCTATCTGGACGAGGGGACAAGGATGTGGTTCAAGTCAAAGACCGCTTGGAAGCAGATGCAGCAAAGAAGGGAGAAGCCCATGCCTAAGACACTAACAGAAAAATTGAATGCTATCAAAGCAGCTGGAAAAGGAATTTTCGTTCCCTATATCATGGCTGGAGACCACGAGAAAGGTTTGGATGGTCTCGGTGAAACAATCCACTTTTTAGAAGATTTGGGTGTTTCAGCCATTGAAGTGGGTATTCCCTTTTCAGACCCTGTTGCAGATGGCCCTGTTATCGAAGAAGCAGGTTTGCGCAGTCTAGCTCATGGGACTTCTACCCAGGCTTTGGTTGAAACCTTGAAAACCATTCAGACTGAGGTGCCACTGGTCATCATGACCTACTTCAACCCCCTCTTTCAGTATGGTGTTGAGAACTTTGTCAAAGATTTGGCAGATACAGCCGTTAAGGGTTTGATTATCCCAGACCTGCCTCATGAGCATGCCAACTTTGTAGAGCCATTTTTAGCAGATACAGACATGGCCTTGATTCCCCTAGTTAGCTTGACCACAGGCCTTGAACGACAAAAAGAATTGATCAAGGGAGCAGAAGGCTTCGTCTATGCTGTTGCCATCAATGGGGTGACAGGGAAGTCAGGAAATTACCGTGCAGACTTGGACAAGCACCTGGCGCAATTGCATCAAGTAGCTGACATCCCAGTCTTGACAGGATTTGGTGTGTCTAGTCAAGAAGACGTAGAACGCTTCAATGCGGTGTCAGATGGTGTTATCGTCGGTTCGAAAATTGTAAAAGCTCTCCACCAAGGAGAGCCAATTGAGGACTTTATCAAACAAGCAGTAGCTTACCAAAAATAATCACGCAAGCAGCAAGTAAGAGGAAAGGCACAAAAGGAAGTCTTTCCTTTTTCTTTTGCGAAAGAAAGGCTAAAATCCCTGCCGCAGAAGCAAACTGGATCAAGATGAGTAATTCTGTCGCGCTAAAGATGAGAGAACAAGAAGCTAGAAAGAGGAAATCTCCTGCGCCTATTCGGATATCGATAAAATGAGCCATGATTCCGAGGGCAAGGAAGAAGACCATAATCGGATTCCAACCACAGAAAGACATGAGGATTAGGTGGAAAGTCAGCCAGACCAGTAGGGGATATTCCTGATGGAGAAGGTCGTAGATGCCTAAGGTCAAGCCAGCAGTGATTAGGATGACTTGACCAAAGGAAAGCCAGCCCCATGACCAAGCCAGAAAGAGGACACCCAAGCCCAATTCAAAGAGGGCATACCAGAAAGGATAGTGTGCCTTGCAGTAGCGACAGCGAAAGCGATTGAAGAGCTGAGAGAGGATCGGAATCAAATCTAAGGGACGCAAGCGAGTCTGACAGGAATCGCAGTGACTAGCAGGTTGGATAATGGATTGCTCAGGAAAACGGTCGATGAGCAAACCAAGAAAGGAAGCGAGAATGCTCCCGACAAGAAAAAAATAAATATCAATCATACTTATCTATTCGTAAAAAATAGTAGAAGTAGTATAATAAAGAAACATAGACAAGATAGTGAGGTCAAGATGACAATTCGTTTTGAAGAAAAGATGAGCACAGAAAACGCTCAGCTCGTATGCCAATGGTCCAACTCCCTTGGAAAATCCTTTCAAGAACAATGGATGGGACCAATGATTCCTTTCCCCTTGACAATTCAAGTCTTTCAAGACTTGGAAGGAATCTTTTCAATCTTTGAAGGACAAGAGTTTGTGGGGCTTATCCAGAAAATCAGGCAAGAAGACAGCAATCTTCATATTGGAAGATTTTTTATCAATCCTCAGAAACAGGGGCAAGGCTTAGGTAGCCAGGCTTTAAGGAAATTTGTTAGTTTAGCATTTGAAAATAGAGATATAGACAGTATCTCTCTAAATGTCTTCGAGGCAAATCAAGTAGCCAAGCACCTCTATCAAAAAGAAGGATTTGAAATCGTTCAAATGGTTGAAACACCTATACGAAAATACATCATGAAAAAGGGGAGATAGAAGCAAAAAAGTGGCTAGGAAAAGTCTTTGAAATCTGAAAAACGCACAGTATCCAGTTTGAACAACCTTGATATTATGCGTTTTATTGTGGGAAGATTTACTTCGTTTTCTCCTGAAATTGAGTTCCTGTCCAGTCTTCCTCTTGTATTAAATTTTTAATCAAACTCAACATATTTCTGTTTAAATAACTTAATTTTATCATTACAGTAATTGGTTAAATCTTGAGCTTTTTCAAGTGTATACCCTTTTTCAGAAACTGTTTTGACAGTTTTATCATCAAAATAGTAGCCAGTCAAACCAATGATTTCTTCTGATAATGTAAGATAGTAGCCTGTTTCAATTCCCTCGTCTAGATTTTTGGAAAATGACTTCATCAAGCGTCCGAAGAGAGACTTTTTCGTCTTTTCATCACTGGAATAATTCCCTAAGTTTGTTGAAATTAAGCCAGGATGGTAAGAATTGATGGTGATATTTGAACCTCTTAAAAAGAAATCCCTTGCTAGATAGCGTGTCATCCAAATAGTGTAAAGTTTGGAATTATTGTAGGCCAAACCAGGATTGTAGTTCGTCTCAAATCCAAAGTCTAAATCCTTAACCTTAGCAAAATGATGCATATAGGAAGAAGTATTAATGACACGGCCGTCAGACGCTTTTTCTAACAAGGGACCTAGCTTAGTTGTTAAAATATAGGGAACCAGAACAGATAACATAAAGGTCAACTCGACATTTTCAGCACTCGCTTTTCGTTCTTTTCCAGCATAAAGGCCTGCATTGTTAAACAAGACATCAATACTTTGAAATTCTCTCTTGATTTCCTCTACAAATCGATAAACATCATCTAATTTTGAAAAATCTGCAAGGTAGCTAGAAACTCTGCCTCTCAAGGAAACGGTCCTAACCTCTTGAAGCGCCAGCTCAAGTTTTTGAGGATTTCGACCATGGAGGATGACATGATGCCCTTCACTAGCCAATTTCTTTGCCAAATGTTTACCGATACCGTCAGTAGCACCTGTAATCAGAATAGTTTTGACCATCTTAGTCCTCCAAGAAAGCAATGACTTTTTTTGAAAACTCCTCTGCATATTGGAAGATCGAACCGTGACCAGCATTTGGATAGATGATCAGCTTACTATTTTCGATTTTTGCATGCATATCGTAAGAATTTTCCGTTGGAACCTGCATATCCTTGTCCCCGTTGACGATTAAGGTTGGTTGGATGATAAATTTTAGGTCGTCTTGCGAATCTTTCCCCCAACGTTTAATAGCTTTGAGTTGAGTTAGGAATCCTGATAGGTTCATATCTTTATCCGCAAATTCCTTTGTTCTCATACCCATTCGTCCTAGGACTTTCAAGGCTTCAATTTTCCCTTGATCATCATGATTATAGAAGATATAGCGTTTAGGATCGATGCGCTCGAGTCCAGCTTTAAACATATAACTAAAGGTTTTCCCTGTGACCTTATCGACCTCTTTTCCACCTCGAGGTCCTGTTCCAGCCAAAATCAAACGGTTCACTAGAGTAGGCTTGATTCGGATGATTTCTTGGGCAATCATACCTCCCATAGAAAGGCCAAGAAGATTGATTTTATCGTAACCAAGCGCTTTTACAAAGTCAATTGTCTGCTCAGCCATTCCAGGAATAGTCGGAGCAACTTTGCCCTGACTGGCTCCTACTCCAGGAAGATCGACTACAATGACATGGTGCTTTTCAGCAATCAAGTCTAAGAGTTTAGGATCCCAGTTATCGAGAGTTGCTGCCAAATGGACCAGCATCAGAAGAGGTAGTTTTGATTTGCCTTTACTAAGTTCGCGATAAGCGATTTTGTTCCCGTCGACCGTGATGTATTGATTTTTAGTTGTAAGATATGACATTGTGTTTTCCTTTTTATTTCTTAAAGCTGAGGACTGTTTTTCCACGTGAGCGACCATTAGCGACCTTGTCTAATGCGCTATTTACCTCTTCAAATGGATAAACTGTATCGATAGAGGGTTTGATTTCTAATTTACTAAAGAGGTCAGCTACCTCTTGTAATTGAGCGCCATTGCTTTCTACAAAGATAAAATGATAGTGGACGCCATATTTTTCCGCCATCTTATCAAATTTGCGACCTGCTAAGCCAAGAATCATCTGTTTCCATTTTGGTAGATTCATGCGTTTGGCAAAGGCACCGTTTGGCATGGCACGAAGGGAAACAAGATGACCACCTTTTTTCATGATAGACATTTGTTTTTCAGTTTCAGCCCCACCAAGTGTATCGAGGACATAATCAACCTGGCTAACAGTTTTTGTATAATCCTCTGTTTTGTAATCGATAAATCTATCTGCTCCTAGTTTCAGAACACGCTCAGCACTATCTCCAGCTCCATTGGTGATGACCTTCAAACCTTTGGCCTTGGCAATTGGAATGGCCATTCCACCGACACCACCAGTCCCACCAGAAATAAAGATCGTTTTCCCAGCTTGAGCGCCCATGAGTTCAAGAGCCTGTATAATGGTCAAGGCAGTAAGAGGAACAGAAGCAGCCTCCTCGTCTGATAGATAGTCTGGAACCTTGGCTAAGGCTTGGCTATCGACAGCTACGTATTCTGCAAAGGCGCCGATATGATCAAGTGGCAGACGGCCAAAGACACGGTCTCCTATCTGAAAGTTGTCAACTTGCTTGCCAATGCTTTCAACGATCCCACCGACCTCGTTACCTGCAGTTTGAGGAAGTTTGTAAGGAACAATCATCTTGACCTCACCACGAGAGATCATGTTATCGAGAGGATTAACACCGGCTGCGGTGACTTTCACCAATACTTGTTTGTCTGTAATACTTGGTTTAGCGATTTCTGTGATGTTCAGTGTGATATTGTTTTTGTTATAAGTAGTGTGTTGTGCGGCTTTCATGTGATTTCTCTTTTCTTTTTCTATATGATTTTATACCTGTATCTGATACAAGTATATGTTATTTCCAGTAAAAACTGACTTGTTATCAAATCAGTTTCGGACTTGTTTAGCTTGTTTATATAGATTGTCAATGACATCTTCTAAAGTTTGATTTGCTAATTCCTTCTCTAATTGAGATTCGGCACTAGCGAAAAGCGGTGAAACTGCTCCTTGGATATGTTTTCCAACAGGGCAATCAGGATTGCTATTTTGATGAACAGGGAATAAACTAATGTGATTGATTTCTTGAGTAGCATAGTAGATCTCTAGTAAAGTCATTTTCTTTGGAGACTTACTGAGTTGATAACCTGTTTTTCCTTGCTGGGAATGAATCAAATCTGCATTTTTCAATAAGGCAATCACTTTTCGAATGTAACTAGCGTTAGTCCCAACACTAATAGCTAGTGCTTGAGAACTTAAGGTTTCCTTGCTTTCACTAATCATTGTTAAGATATGCAAAGCAACTGAGAATTTTGTATCCATATGAATCCCTCTCTTAATAAACTTGTATCAGATACAAGAACAAGTATAACATAAATTAAAAGAAAAGCAAGTCTTTTGTTTTAAATTTTAAAAAATTTTGAGTGCAATCAGATTAGAGCTGTCTGGGAAGGGTGTTCATAAAATTATACCGTTGATATCCATTAGTTGACCAAAAGTAGAACAGATACACAAAAAAGCCTTGTAAATCAAGGCTTTTTCCTGTTGTATTTAGATGCCCCCTACAGGGATTTGGAAAGGACTTTCATATTGAGAGCAATTAAAAATATTGAAATATAAGTGATTTTAGGTATTTTCAATGTCATGATTTAAAAATGGGACAAAAGTGGGGCAAAAACCATACAGATTCTAAACTGTATGGTTCTTTTTTTATCTAACCAAGAAAGGTTAAAACTTATTAAAACAAATGCAATCAACTGTTGAAAACTTTTTAGTCCGTGTAATATAAAAACAAGTAAAAAGTTGAACTATAGGGAATATTGTGTCATAATAGGTAATAGATGAATAATTAATAGATTGGAAATAATGCTTTCTTACCTTAACAAGTTGAATTGGTTATACATTTTTTCGTCGCAATTGTGTCTATCTCTCGAGTTTAGCTAGTTTTTATAAGCTCTGGCTTCTAATCAATATAACAAATTTTAGAAGTGCATAAGACAAGATGGTGACATTACTACAGTCATTTCTAGTCACCATATGTTGCTGGCACAGGCTGTTTGTAGTGTTGGCTATTTACTAGTCAGTTTAATCGGAGTGTTTAATTTTTATTGTTGAAAGGTTTTTATATGGCGAAAATTCTATCTTTAGGTCTGACAGGTAAGAAATTACTTGCTCAGGGGTTCTTGTTTGTTCTGCTAGGTCTCATCTTGATGGTCACGGGGACTTGGTTGCCAGTAAAGGTTATTCGACTGGTTCTGTTTTTAGCTTGGATAGCAACGGTCTTAGATTTAGTATTACGTATTTTCAAAAAAAGTCAGTCAACGGACACCTTGGGAGTTGCACTGGTTAAATTGTTAGTGCTGGGATATTTGCTTGGCTCCAATCTTGCGACGGATGTGCCGATTTATATTTTGGCTCTTGTGATTGGAGTTTATCAGATTTTTCATGCTAGTATTAACCTTGTCACCTATGTTCTCTACCGCAAAAACAAAATTCGACCTCGTTTTCGTCTCTTACTAGATGGACTCGTACTAGTTTTTCTTGGTGGGACTAGTCTTTTGTCCTCTACAGGAAATTCTGTCTTTCAACTCTTTGTATTAGGGGCTTATTTTTTCCTTTATGGTGTGTCCAATATCCGTGATGGTTTCTTGTTTGAGGAGGAAATTGGGAAAAACCATCTCAAACGTCGCATTAGAATTAGCTTACCTATTGTCCTAGCCGCTCTCATCCCTGCAAGAACTTTAGCAAAAATCAACAAATTCATGCAGGAAAATGCTGATGAGAGAGAGGATATCCATCTTGGAATGGTGAAGTCTGGTAAGACAGCGGAGCTTGAAATTTTTGTTCATACAGCTGAGACCTCTCTGTTTTCGGCAATTGGTCATGTGGATATCTGCTATCAAGGCCGTGTTATTTCTTATGGCAACTATGATCCGTCTTCTGAGACCTTATTTGGCATGGTAGGAGATGGTGTCTTATATTTCTGTGATCGTGACAAGTACATTGACCTATGTAAACGTGAGAGTCAAAAAACGCTTTTTGGTTATGGGATAGATTTGACGCCTGAAATGGAAAAAGCAGTTCAGAAAAAGTTGGCTGAATTGAAACAACTGACGATTCCATGGGAGCCAAGTGCAGATAAAATCATGACAGGTGATGGTAAGGAAGACTACACCTACGCTTATAAAATCAGACATGAGACAGATGGGGAACTTTATAAATTTATCAAATCTAAGTTTAAATCCTACTTTGTCTTATCTACAAACTGTGTGCTCTTGGCTGATACCATAGTCGGTCAGGCTGGCACCGATATCCTCTCACCCAAAGGATTTATCGCTCCAGGAACTTACCAAGCCTACCTTAATCGAGAGTTTGAAAAACCAAATAGTATAGTCGTATCTAAACATGTTTATTAAGGAGAATTTATGAACTTAGTAAAAAAATACACCCCGTTAATACTTTTTATAGGGCTGGTTGCTCTTGTAATTCTGAATGCATCGAGCTTTATATCAGGAGCAATCTCTCTCTTTGATGTAATATCAACCTTGATTTATGGTGCTGTTATTGCTTTTGTGCTTAATGTTCCTATGAAAAAAATTGAACAGTACTTAGTTAAATTGAAGGTAAAGGCAGAGTTGCGTCGTCCGATTGCCATGGTACTTGTTTTCCTAGCTCTTATCTTAATCGTGATTGCTCTTTTGGTTTTGGTGCTGCCAACCCTAGCCCAGACTATTAGTCAGCTGGGAACAGTCCTTTCAACAGTCCTTACTCAACTTGGGAAATTGCTAGGCAGCTCGGAATTTGTAACCAAAGACATGTTGTCAACTATCGTATCAGGCATACAGGGACAATCTAGTTCTATTAGCCAAGCTTTGATAGGTTTTTTATCAGGTCTGACTAGTAATATCGGCAATATTTTTTCAAGTTTGATGAATGCCTTTTTGATTATAGTCTTCACCTTTTTATTTTTATCCAGTAAGGAACATTTGGCAGCGATGACGAGTCGACTTCTAAAAGTTTTTCTTCCAGAGAAGGTGGTGATAAAGTTGACTTACATTGGACAAGTAGCACTAGAGACTTATGACCAATTTTTGATGAGTCAGCTGATTGAAGCAGTTATCATAGGAGTTATGATAGCGGTTGGTTACAGCGTGTTTGGGATACCCTATGGAGTAATGACAGGTATCTTTGCAGGAGTGCTATCGTTCATTCCTTATGTAGGGCCTATGATTGCTTGTGTTGTGGGAGCGATTTTTATCTTCACAGTGAGTCCTACTCAAGCCTTACTTTCTCTTCTTCTATATCAAGTTATACAGCTGATTGAAGGAAACCTTATTTATCCTAGAGTTGTAGGTCAATCTATTGGTTTGCCAGCTATTTTCACGCTTGCGGCTGCTAGTATTGGAGGCAATCTCTTTGGCTTACTTGGGATGATATTCTTTACACCGATATTTGCTGTTATCTATCGATTGGTTAAGGAATTTGTCGTTGCAAAGGAAAATCAGGTAGATTAAGAAAAACTAAATTTAATAAGATATACTGAGAAGAGAGTGAGAGATTCTCTTCTCTTTTATTTTTAAATACTTTGCTACAAAAAGCTATTGGACGTCAAAAAAAGCCTTGCAACCAAGGATTTTTCCTGTTGATTTAGATGCCCCTACAAGGCTCGAACCTGCGCCCCATAGCTTAAGAGTCTACTGCTCTACCGACTGATCTAAGAAGGCAAATAAAAAGCTGAGAATGTAACTTCCCAGCTTTTTTAATATGCCCAAAATGGCAGCTAGATTATTTACGAAAGGCATCAAGGATATAGGTGAAACCAACAATTAAAAATGCAAAGGCAACGACATAAACGACAAAGACACTTGTAGCTACTGGATTGAACAAAATCACTAGACCTAGTAAAAATGCAAGCAACGCTATCCACATGATATGGTTGCCAATAATAGGGAAAATCAATCCCAGACGATTGCCTTTAAAGAAAGCTATAATGGCTTCTACAATTAACCAAATTCCTAAAATAGTTGGAATGACAACTGGTAGCGTCACAAAGCCATAGGCAACGAGGTAAAGAGCCAAGAGAAGATTAACAATCCCTTGGAAAAGATGAGCTGGTGAGCGAAGCACTTTTGGTACAGAGAAATAGCCTAAAATAGCTGCTATAGAAGCAACCAGTAAACCAAATGCAATCCACCAGCTGTAAGCAACAAGATTAGCTACTGGGTCTGTAAATAGAAAGAGTGCTAAAAGGACAAAAACAACTCCTGCAAGGAATAGCAGTAAACGATTAGAAAATTTCATTTCAATACCCCCTATATAGTATAGTATAGTTTGATAATAAAAATATTATACACCTTTTTAGAGGAAATATCAATAAACAAAATGGAAAATTTGGAAGTTTCAGTCTGATTTATGAAAAGAAAATCAGTTTTTATTATTTTGAAAATAAAAAGAGAAGATAAAATTTGTCTTCTCTACATGAAAATATTGTATGGCATCAAAGCAAAAGTAACTGGCTTTACACTATTTGTTAAGATGTAATTTGATTCAAAAAGAAAAGATAGATTTAAAAGTGGGGCAAATGATGAGGCAAATCAGTTATAGATAAGCAAAAAAGCCTTGGTTATCAAGGCTTTTCCTGTTGTATTTAGATGCCCCCTACAGGGATCGAACCTGTGACCCACGGATTAAGAGTCCGCTGCTCTGCCAGCTGAGCTAAGGAGGCAAAGAAAAAAGCTGTATTGGTGCCGAAACTTCACGGTTTGTATTGAACCCGCGCAATTAAGCAGGTGGGCAACTCGCTCTAACTGAAGCTGTTTCCGTGTGAGACGGCCTACATGCTGTTAGAAGACTTTTGTTTCCCTAATAATACAAAAAATAGTCGGTCAACACTTAAGTGTGAAGTCGTACACCACAGCGTTTCTATGTTTATATAATACCACTTTTTCAAAAAAAATCAAGAGGAAAGTGCAATTTTTTGAAAAGGATTTCAGATTTTTCGCAAACGGTCGATAGCTTCCTTTCTTTGAGCCAAAGCCCGTTCATATTTACCAGTATCTTCTGCTTGGAAATAGTGATGATTGCGGATTTTTTCTGGTAGATAGTCTTGCTTGACCCAATTTCCAGGATAGTTGTGTGGATAGAGATAGTCTTGGGCATTCCCCAGTTCCTTGCTTCCACTGTAGTGCCCATCACGCAGGTGTCGCGGAATAGGCAAGTGCCCTGATGTTTTGAGGTCGGCAAGCGCCTTATCCATAGCTACATAGGCTGAGTTGGATTTTGGAGAAAGGGCCAAATCAATCACGACATTGGCAATGAGAATGCGGGCTTCTGGGAAACCAATCCTTTGTGCAGCATCCAGAGCAGTCACAGTGTGAATCTGGGCTTCAGGATTGGCCAAACCGATATCTTCATAAGCGATAACAGTCAAACGACGAGCGAGACTTGGCAAATCACCAGCCTCAATCAAGCGGGCAGCATAGTGAAGACTAGCATCCACATCTGAGCCACGGATAGACTTTTGCAGGGCTGAGAGAACATCATAGTGGCCATCTCCGTCCTTATCCATGGTAATGTAGCTCCGCTGCAGGCTATTTTCCATGATGTCTAGGGTGATATGGCGAATGCCCTTGTCATTCTCAGGGGTAGAAAGAACTGCCAAATCCAGTGAGTTGAAGGCAGAGCGAAGGTCTCCGTTTGTAGAGGTAGCAATGAAATCCAGCGCATCCTCATCTAGTTCTACTGGAAAATCAAAACCACGCTCAGGGTTACTTAGAGCTATCTGCAGGGCCTCTTTGACGTCTTGGTTAGACAGAGGTTCCAACTCAAAAATTTGAACACGGCTACGAATGGCAGGAGTGACAGAAAAGAAAGGATTTTCAGTCGTAGCGCCAATCATGATGACCAGTCCACTTTCCAAGAGTGGAAGAAGAAAGTCTTGCTTGGTCTTGTCAAGACGATGGATTTCGTCTAGTAATAGGACGAGGCCACCAGAAAATTTCGCCTCTTCGGCGATTTCTTGCAGTCGTTTTTTACTATCAACTGTCGCATTGAAAGTTCGAAAGGCATACTTAGTAGTCCCAGCGATGGCTGAAGCAATACTGGTCTTGCCGATTCCAGGAGGTCCATATAGAATCATGGAGGACAGGCGGTTGGCTTCCACCATGCGACGGATGATTTTTCCTTGTCCGACCAGATGTTCCTGACCGATGACCTGATCGATGGTTTTAGGGCGCATGCGAAGTGCGAGATTGTCTGGCATAGCAGTCCTTTCTAACGTGGATTTTCTGATGTATATGTGGTAAGATGGTAGTATCTATTTTAGCACATTTCCGAGCAATCGGGGCGATTTAAGAGTCGCATAGAAAGAGGACAAAATGGCAACATATGGATTTTTAGATGTTTTAGAGGAAGAGTTGGAGAAGAATTTTCCCTTTGACTTTGAGATTAGTTGGGACAAGCGCAACCACGCGGTAGAAGTGAGTTTTCTATTGGAAGCGCAAAACGCTACAGGTGTGGAGATGGTGGATGAGGACGGAGAGGTTTCGTCAGATGACATTCTCTTTGAAGAAGCAGTTCTTTTCTACAATCCTGCTAAATCAACAGTCAATGCAGAAGACTATTTGACGGTTATCCCTTACCTGCCTAAAAAAGGTTTTTCTCGTGAATTTTTAGCTTATTTTGCGCTATTCCTTAAAGATACTGCCGAGGTTGGGCTGGATGCCCTCATGGACTTTTTGGAAGACCCAGAAGCAGAAGAATTTGTCATGGAATGGAACCAAGAAGTCTTTGAAGAAGGAAAAGTTGGATTGGAAGAAGGAGAATTTTATCCTTATCCGAGATACTAGGAGTTGGATGGAGATTTTATGAAGAAAATTGGGATTTATTTGGTTTATGTGCTAGCTGTTGTCTTTATTATGCTGGCTTGTGCTTGTGGAACAATCGCATTTGCAGAGCTGGGATATTCCGCAGTTTTAGTCTTTACTTTTGGTTATGCCTTCGCTCTTCTAAGTATATATTTAATCTTTATTCTTCATGAGCTGGGACATGCTTTTTGTGGCTACTTGACAGGCTATCGGCTGGTGGCTTTTGGGTTAGGACATTTTATTTTGACCAAAAAGTCAGGCAGGTTTCATCTTAGTAGAACAGCCATTCTGAAAAATGTTGGTGCTCAATACATTGGTTTAAAAGAGGATGAAAGCGATCAAAGAATCATCCTGATGCTTTCAGGAGGCTTGATGGTTCATCTCAGCTTGATATTATTGGCGATAGTGTTTGGATTTTTGACAAGAAGCTGGTATTTTGCAGGGACTTGGATTTTTCTTAATTTGTCTTTCTTCCTAAATAACATTTTGCCAGTCGGCATCACCGATGGCGCAAAAATTTGGGAATTGCTACAACACCCTGAAAATACGAAATACGCCTACCTGATGTTGAGGCATTCTGCCCAGACCTTGCTAGCTCCTCAAGAATATGATTTAAAAGACTTTATCATGCCTGTTGATGAGGAGGCGAGAGGGAGTTTTGCAGAAAGTGTTCAGACTCTTCAGGGGTTGGTATTCATATTGGACGATAATATAGAGCTTGCAAAGCAACAGTTTCAGTCTATGTTAGAGAAAACAGATAATCCAATGTCTAAAACTAGTTCTCAATTATACCTTCTTCAAATTGCTCTGATGGAAGGAGATAATAAGAAAGCGGAAGAATATGCAAGTATTCGAGGAGTCAAATCTTTTTTATCTCTAAAAACAGCAGATATGCAGGTCATTCAAGCTTGGTATCAATTTAAGGTAAAGAAAGATGTAGTTCAAACTCACAAGGCTATGAAGATTGCTAGACAGAAAATGAATAGCAGTCGGATGTTACGGGATGAGAAAATCTATTACCAAAACTGGTTAGCCGAGCTGGAAAAGGAATTAACCGAAGGAGTCTAATATGGAAATAGAAATTTCTGATTTCACAGGCTGTAAGATTGCTTTATTTTGTGGGGATAAGCTATTGACTATCTTACGCGATGATAAGGCGAGCATTCCCTGGCCCAATATGTGGGAACTGCCAGGTGGTGGACGTGAAGGTGATGAAAGTCCTTTTGAGTGCGTGGAGCGTGAAGTTTTTGAGGAACTGGGAATTCATTTGACTGAGGATTGTCTGCTTTGGAGTAAGGTTTATCCAAGTATGCTTTTTGCGGATAAACAATCTGTATTTCTAGTCGGTCAGTTGACACAGAACCAGTTTGACAGTATCGTATTTGGAGATGAAGGTCAGGGCTATCAGTTAATGAATGTCGAGGAATTTCTCACTTCCAGTCAAGTTGTACCTCAGTTACAAGAGAAATTAAAAGATTATTTAAAAGTAAGTGATTAGAAAGGATGGTTCAGTTAAATTTCTAAACTGAACCCGCCCTAAACACTGTGCCAAAAAGATAAACTTCTCTTAGACACAAGCGTCTTCAGAGAAGTTCCTATTTTGGCTTTGTGTTTTACGGGCTTGGTGTCTTAAATATGGAAACATGGCAAGAGTTAAAAGTTACAGTCAAGCGTGAGGGAGAGGAGTTGGTTTCCAATCTCTTGATTGAGTTGGGAGCGCAAGGCGTTGCGATTGAAGACAGCATGGACTATGTGGGAAATGTCGACCGCTTCGGCGAGATTTTCCCAGAGGTCGAGCAGCAAGAAGAAATCATAGTGACAGCCTACTATCCTGAAACAGTTGATGTAGCAGTGGTTGAAGCAGACTTGCAGGCTCGCCTAGCAGAATTAACAGATTTTATGGATTTGGGTGAGGTCAAGATGGGGACGACTGCCTTAGCTGAGGAAGACTGGGCAGACAACTGGAAGAAATATTATGAACCAGCTCGTATTACTCATGATTTGACCATCGTGCCGTCTTGGACAGACTATGAGGCGACTGCTGGAGAAAAGATTATCAAGCTAGATCCTGGTATGGCCTTTGGGACTGGGACACATCCGACAACTAAGATGAGTCTCTTTGCCTTGGAGCAGGTTCTTCGTGGTGGCGAAACGGTGCTAGATGTGGGGACTGGTTCAGGGGTTCTTTCTATTGCCAGCTCGCTACTTGGTGCCAAGGAAATCTTCGCCTATGACCTAGATGATGTGGCAGTTCGAGTTGCTCAGGAAAATATTGAGCTCAACCCTGGTATGGAAAACATCCACGTTGCTGCTGGAGACTTGCTTAAGGGTGTTGAGATTGAGGCAGATGTGATTGTGGCTAATATCTTGGCGGATATCCTTATTCATTTGACGGATGATGCTTACCGCTTGGTCAAGGATGAAGGCTACCTCATCATGAGTGGCATTATCAAGGACAAGTGGGACATGGTGCGCGAGTCGGCTGAGTCAGCTGGATTTTTCCTCGAAACTCACATGGTTCAAGGGGAATGGAATGCCTGTGTCTTTAAGAAAACCAAGGATATTTCCGGTGTGATTGGAGGCTAGCATGCAGCAGTATTTTGTCAAGGGGAGTGCAGTCTCTCCTGTCACCATCGAGGACAAGGAAACCAGCAAGCATATGTTTCAGGTTATGCGCTTGAAAGAAGATGATGAGGTGACCTTAGTCTTTGATGATGGTATCAAGCGTTTGGCGCGCGTCTTGGATGTTGAAAATCGTCAGTTTGAGTTGGTTGAAAAGTTAGCTGACAACGTGGAATTACCAATCCAGGTGACCATCGCATCTGGCTTTCCCAAGGGCGACAAGCTCGAGTTTATCACTCAAAAAGTAACTGAACTGGGCGCCAGCCAGATTTGGTCCTTCCCTGCCGATTGGTCGGTCGCCAAATGGGATGGCAAGAAATTGGGTAAAAAGATTGAAAAACTAGAAAAAATTGCCCTTGGAGCAGCAGAACAAAGCAAGCGTAATCTAGTACCAAGTGTCACACTTTTCGAGAAAAAATCAGACTTTCTAGCTCAACTGGACCAATTTGACTCTATCGTAGTGGCTTATGAAGAGTCGGCCAAAGAAGGAGAAGCCGCTGCGCTTTTACAAGCAGTTAATGGACTCGAGAAGGGAGCCAAATTGCTCTTTATCTTTGGTCCAGAAGGTGGTCTGTCACCTGCAGAAATCGAAAGTTTTGAAGCTAAGGGAGCAGTCTTGGCAGGTCTTGGTCCTCGTATTTTGCGAGCAGAAACAGCACCGCTTTACGCCTTATCAGCCCTTAGTGTTTTATTAGAATTAGAGAAATAAGAGGAAGAAAATGGAACAAAAACACCGTTCAGAATTTCCAGAGAAGGAACTTTGGGATTTAACAGCCCTATACCAAGACCGTGAGGATTTCTTGCGTGCAATCGAGAAGGCTCGTGAAGACATCAACCAGTTTAGCCGTGACTACAATGGCAATCTTCACACTTTTGAAGATTTCGAGAAGGCCTTTGCGGAATTGGAACAAATCTACATTCAGATGAGCCATATTGGCAACTATGGCTTTATGCCTCAGACGACAGACTATAGCAATGACGAATTTGCCAACATTGCCCAAGCTGGGATGGAATTTGAAACAGACGCCAGCGTAGCTCTGACCTTCTTTGACGATGCCTTGATGGTAGCAGATGAGGAAGTCTTGGACCGTTTGGGTAAATTGCCTCATTTAACAGCTGCCATTCGTCAGGCCAAAATAAAAAAAGCCCACTATTTAGGGGCTGATGTGGAGAAGGCCTTGACCAATCTCGGCGAGGTTTTCTACAGTCCGCAGGATATTTACACTAAGATGCGAGCTGGGGATTTTGAAATGGCCGACTTTGAAGTCAATGGCAAGACCTACAAAAACAGCTTTGTCACCTATGAGAATTTCTACCAAAATCACGAGGATGCTGAGGTTCGTGAAAAATCTTTCCGTTCCTTCTCAGAAGGTCTTCGTAAGCACCAAAATACAGCTGCGGCAGCCTATTTAGCCCAAGTCAAGTCTGAAAAATTATTGGCAGATATGAAGGGTTACGACTCTGTCTTTGATTATCTTTTGGCTGAGCAAGAAGTGGACCGTGCCATGTTTGATCGCCAGATTGACCTCATTATGCAGGAATTTTCGCCAGTCGCTCAGAGATACCTCAAGCATGTTGCCAAGGTCAATGGTCTTGAAAAGATGACCTTTGCAGACTGGAAATTGGACTTGGACAGCGCCTTGAATCCTGAAGTGACTATTGACGACGCCTATGATTTGGTCATGAAGTCGGTAGAGCCTTTGGGGCAAGAATATTGTCAGGAAGTTGCTCGCTATCAAGAAGAGCGCTGGGTGGACTTTGCTGCCAATAGTGGTAAGGATTCTGGTGGTTATGCGGCGGATCCATATCGCGTGCACCCTTATGTCCTCATGAGTTGGACAGGTCGTTTGAGCGATGTCTATACCCTGATTCATGAAATTGGGCATTCTGGTCAATTCATCTTTTCAGACAATCACCAAAGTTACTTCAACGCCCACATGTCTACTTACTATGTCGAAGCGCCGTCAACCTTCAATGAATTGCTTTTAAGTGATTACTTGGAACACCAGTCTGACGATCCGCGTCAAAAACGCTTCGCTCTTGCCCACCGCTTGACAGATACCTACTTCCATAATTTCATTACCCACCTCTTGGAAGCAGCCTTCCAGCGCAAGGTTTATACACTGATTGAAGAGGGAGAAACATTTGGAGCAAGCAAGCTTAATAGCATTATGAAGGAAGTCTTGACAGACTTCTGGGGAGGTGCCATTGAAATTGACGACGATGCGGCTCTGACTTGGATGCGCCAAGCTCACTACTACATGGGCTTGTATAGCTACACTTACTCTGCTGGTCTTGTTATCTCGACTGCGGGTTACCTCCATCTGAAAAATTCAGAAACTGGAGCCGAAGACTGGCTCAACCTCCTCAAATCAGGTGGCAGCAAGACACCGCTTGAGTCAGCCATGATTATCGGAGCGGATATCTCAACAGACAAACCACTCCGTGATACCATTCAGTTCTTGTCAGACACAGTTGACCAGATTATTGCCTACAGTGCCCAGTTGGGAGAGTAGGGGGATAGAAAGATTGTTCTAGAATGATGTTTATGGGTTTGTTAAGCGTCATTATAATTGGCTTGGCTGTAGCTATTTTCAAACACGCCGTTGAAGGTCATGATGTTAAAATTGAACTTGCGGTAAGTTGGTATTGATAGTTATTTACTTCATTTTTTATCAGATTGTATTTAATTGAGAATTCAATATTAAGTCATTTAAGGACGGCTTTTTGAACAGTTGCTAGAAATGTAGAGGTATTGACCATGTATCAAGAGTTACTTAGAAAAATAGCAGAAGAAAAACCAAGTTATCATCAGGAGGAAATCCAATGGTTGCTTGATCATTTGGGAGATTCTTCTCCAGAAATTCGCGATGACCTTGTTTTTACAAGCTTTGCTAGAGGGATTCAGGAAGAGCTATTTACACAGGAACAATTTCATTTCATTGCTGAAGGGATTTCATCTGATGGAGGGTTAGATAAAGAGATTGATAAGGTAGGCCTGTCAACCCTTGAACGTTCTTTTAGGGCGCTTATTTATGCAAATCTCTTGTCTGCAGATGCCAACCAGCAATCGATTTTTTATCAGGGATTAAAAGCAGAAATTCGTAATGTCCTTTTAAATCAAGGGTTGTACTATCTTTCAAAAGAAAAGGATACAACAGGTTTTTCAAGTCAGTATGGTTGGGTTCATGCTTTTGCACATGGAGCCGATTTACTGACAGAGGTGGTTTGTCATCCAGACTTTCCTAAAACCAGAGTTCA
Organism: Streptococcus pseudopneumoniae; assembly: GCF_001070815.1. Taxonomy (GTDB): domain Bacteria; phylum Bacillota; class Bacilli; order Lactobacillales; family Streptococcaceae; genus Streptococcus; species Streptococcus pseudopneumoniae_P. Next base: position 52,503 of record NZ_JVLX01000068.1, read on the forward strand.
TGAAGTATTTGAGATACTTGGCCAACTATTTAAAAGAATTTTGATTCGCTTTACAGATGATGAGGATTGGCGTTTAGCAAGAGTGATCTATGAACCTATTTTACAAGGGAAGTTGGAGCAAGAGCAAGTGGCTTCTTGGATAAAAGCTGTTGACTTTCCGATAGAAGAAAGGGAAGATTTTTATAAATTTTCCAACTTTAAGTCCTGTCTGTTGGAAGTCTATGTCCAACTTGACCAGAGAAATAGTTTACAAGATGACTTGAAAGAAGCTATCCAGTCTTTTCAATACTAGGGATAAGCTAATATTGCCTATTGAGAGAGTTTCTATTGTATCCTCCTAACTAATAATGAAGACTAATAAAAGAGGTTGAATCATTTTCCAACCTCTTTTTGTGTATCTTAATGGAATTGCATACCACCATCAACGATAATGGTTTGTCCTGTAATGTAGTTTGAATCTGGTCCTGCAAGGAAGCTGACGGCAGCAGCCACATCTTCTGGTTCAGATAGACGTTTTAGAGTAATATCTTTTGCAAATGTCTGCATACCCCATTCGTCATCTTTTCCTGCATTTTTACCAACTTCATGAGCGATATCGTACATCATTGGTGTTTTCACAATACCTGGTGCGTAGGCGTTAACAGTGATGCCTGAGTCTGCTAAATCACGTGCTAATGTTTGCGTGATTCCGCGAACAGCAAATTTGGTTCCACCGTAAACAGTTAGATTTGGGTTACCGACGACACCAGCTTGAGAGGTGGCGTTGATAATTTTACCTCCGTGACCAAGTGCTTTAAATTGTGCTTGTGCAGCTTGTGAACCCCAAATGACACCACCAACGTTGATACCGAAAGTACGTGTAAATTGTTCCTCAGTAATTGTATCAAGAGGAGTAGTTGGAGCAACACCAGCGTTATTTACGACAACATTCAAATCACCAAAATGGTCAACAACTTTTTGAAATGCTTGGGCAACTTCTGCCTGTTTCGAAACATCAGCTACGACAGCAAAGGCATTTTCAGCTGATAATTCGGCAACAGCTTTTTCAGCTGTTTCGGGATTGTAGTCTAATACTCCTACCTTAAAGCCATCTTGAACCAATCGTTTTGCGATTGCAAAACCGATTCCTTGACCTGCACCTGTGACAATAGCAACTTTAGACATATGATTCCTCCTTGGTATCCACGATACCATTCAAACGTTCATAAAAGAACAGCAAAGTTGTAAAAATTAGTTCCAATTAGGGAATAAATAACTCATTAGAACTATATTGATATTATATACCTTTGAAAAAAATGTTTCAAATAAAAACTACCGTTTTTACAGGATTCTAGCCTGAAAATTTCCAAACAATTTTCTTGAAACCCTTTCCTACTTTTGATAGACTAGTATCTAGTTTTTGAAAAAAGGAGAAAGAAAATGAAAAAATTTGTCGCTGAGTTAATCGGTACGTTCATGCTTGTGTTCATTGGGACAGGAGCTGTTGTTTTTGGAAATGGTCTTGATGGCCTTGGTCACCTAGGGATTGCCTTTGCCTTTGGTTTGGCAATCGTAGTTGCAGCTTACTCAATCGGAACTGTTTCAGGTGCTCATTTGAATCCAGCTGTTTCTATTGCTATGTTTGTTAACAAACGTTTGTCATCTTCAGAGCTTGTAAACTACATCCTTGGACAAGTAGTTGGAGCCTTCTTAGCATCTGCTTCTGTCTTCTTCCTCTTGGCTAACTCAGGGATGTCAACTGCTAGTCTTGGTGAAAATGCCTTGGCAAACGGTGTCACTGTCTTTGGTGGTTTCTTGTTTGAAGTTATTGCAACTTTCTTGTTTGTCTTGGTTATCATGACCGTGACATCAGAAAGCAAGGGCAATGGCGCGATTGCTGGTTTGGTAATCGGTTTGTCCTTGATGGCAATGATTCTTGTGGGATTGAACATCACTGGACTGTCAGTAAACCCAGCTCGTAGCTTGGCACCAGCTGTCTTGGTAGGTGGCGTAGCCCTTCAACAAGTTTGGATTTTTATCCTTGCCCCAATCGTTGGTGGAGTTCTTGCAGCCCTTGTTGCAAGAAACTTCCTTGGAACAGAAGAATAATTGAAACTCAAAAAGCCTTGCTCCTCATCTTGAGGAACAGGGCTTTTTCGTATTATACTTTTCGAAAATCTTTTCAAACCACGTCAGCTTCACCTTGGATTATATATGTGACTGACTTCGTCAGTTTTATCTGTAACCTCAAAACCATGTTTTGAGCAACCTGCGGCTAGCTTCCTAGTTTGCTCTTTGATTTTCATTGAGTAT
>NZ_JVLX01000069.1:0-35633 GCF_001070815.1 Streptococcus pseudopneumoniae
ATGGTACGCTGACCTTTCTCTCCTACAATCAAGACCTTAGTTTGACCTTTTGGTAAGCTAGCACTATTCCTATATTCAGTAGTAAAGTCAGTCTCCTCTATACGGGTTTCCACACTTGGTGTTTCAACTATTGGAGATAGAGGACCATCTTCTGGCAGAGTACGACCGATAACCTTCGCCCCCTGATAGATGATTGTTGGGGTTGCTTCTTGCACAATTTCACTGGTTTGAGAGAGGATCATTCCAGTACGTATACCGTGGTCTGTTTCATAGATAGTGATAATCTTACGCTGACCTGCACGACCTTGAACAGTCTGACTTTGGCCTTTCAGGAGTGAAGGGTCTTCTCGGTACACAAGTACTGGTGCGATTTCTTCTGTGCTAACAACGCTTTCTCGACTCTTAATAGGCTTAGTACCAACTAGGATAATCTCGGGTTGAGAGGCAACTATATTTTCCTCACGGACAGAGAGAACCTTGTCTGTTTTCACGCCATCCAGTGTTTGGTATAGCTTCACAACAGTCTTAGAACCTGCACGACCTGACTGTTTCAGCTGAGTTTGATCTGTATAGAGATCAGAGCTAACCTCAGTCAAGCGTTCGTAAGGAATTGATACCGTTTCACGAACTTCTTCTTTCCCTTCTACAGCTGGAATACGAGTGTAGTCAATTATCATATCACGTGTAACATCTTCTGGAAGGGAAAGAATATAACTTCTTCCATCCTGTGCTAAAACTAGGTTTTTACCTTGATATTTAGCTTGATAACCTATCACAACTGGAGCCGTTGACTGATCTGTTCCAACACGTCCTGCATTACTACGGTCGTTAGGATAAGTTATTTTTATTGTCTCTGACGGTAATTTTAGTACCCATTGTCCAAGTTTACGATAATGAATAGCATCCACTCTTGCTGGGATATCTGGAGTACTTGATAATTCTGGTTTCCCCAATTCATTTGCTAGGTAACCACTCACAACTGGAGCTGAAACTGCTGGAAATTTATTTTGTTCAGCAATCCAACCCGTATAAAGAACAGCTTTGGTTACAAGATTAACAGTTGCTGTTCTTCTATAATTAAGAACAGCTTCGTGAGCAGGCGCAATTTCCTCACCTTGTGTATTCAAGAAACGAGTCGTACGACTAACCGACTTCTGTAAGTCTTTTTCTGTCAAACCAGCTGGCCAAGTAAGCTTCAACTGGCTATCTACCAATGAATCTTTTTCTTTATACTGACTAGCATCAATCCTCTCCACCCTTGGTGTAAGCACAATAGTAAATTGAGTAACCACACGACTGTTGTCACCATAAACAGGAGTTAGTATCTGATGAAATTCATCTGTAACAATCCGATAACCTTTGTTCAAGAAAGATAAAATTTCCCTGTCTACAGACTTACTATCAATCACTTCACCTGTTTTTCCAGTTAAAGAAACAGTTGATAAGACCGCTTTATTAGATTGATTCACAAAACGAATCTGAGCACTTTGATTATCTTTATCATAACGAATGATGCTATCTTGGGTGGCATCATCAGGACGTGGTGCTAGATATCCTTCTGCTGGACGATCCGTATTTTTCAAGGTCAAATAATTCCCATCTTTCCCAATCGCACGGTAACCCGCTATATAAGGAATGGTAACCGTACTATGATTGCCGATAACACTCGCATCTAAATAGCTATTGGGATAAGATATCCTATTCATTTCAGAATTTGGAGTTTGAACAATCCAAGAACCTAATTTCTTATAACGGACACTAGTTGTCACCGAAATTGGTACCAAAGTATGAACATCTTTTTCGATATTTTGGTTAGTAATCAAAGATCTATCAGCCAAATATCCAGCCTGTATAGGAACAACAAGACTGTCAAACTCTGACTTAGCCAAGACCCAAGAACCATAAGTAACCGTACCTTTAACCAGATCAACAATAGCATTACGACTATAAGCGACTGTCTGTACTGTATCTGGGAAAACTTTTCCGTCATCAGCAACATAATGTATAGTTCGGGTTACAGTTCTATTCAAATCATCGTAGCTCAAACCAGCTGGCCACCTTAAGTCATTGTTGATATCAGGATAAAGGAGAGAATCTGCCACTTTTGGATCCGTTGGTTCAACAGTGCGAGTACGGATTGGCAGACGAACATTGGTAGTATCCAGTGGAATATCTGTCACGCTATCCAAAGTCCCTGTTTGAATACCTGTTACAGTCGCCCCCTCATCCTCTGGTTGCCATTGGAAAAGAAGGGTACGATTATCATACTGAGTAACAAAAGGCAGTTTTCTACCATTAGATAATGTTAAAACCAGGCCTTTTCGAGCAAGTACCTCACCATCATAACGTATAGAAACTAATTTATCATCTGTCGTCACTTGAGCAGAAACTGCCCGAACCGTTGGATTTAAAAAATCCCAGTTAAACTTTCTAAAGGAAAGAGTATAGTCATTTTCACCATCTTCACTGTGCTCATAGAGAAGACCAAACTCACCATTACCTAGATTTTGAACAGAATTATAAGCAAACTTACCAGCTTGGACCAAATTATGTCTGATCCATTTCAAACTACCATCTGATTGAACTTCTGCAAGTCGAGCATAACCATTTTCACGACCACGTCCATTAGCATTTACTAATACAATGTACTCCCGACCATTTTGCACAGTGTGAATTGCTGAAAGTTGTACATAAACATCTGGAATATCACTAATTGTTTCAACAGCACCCCAAGTAGCACCACCATCTTTACTAGTAGAAAATTGAACATGACCACTTCGATTACGCATAAACATCTTTAGTGTTCCATCGTTTAACTCGACAACAGTAGCCTCAGTCAATTCTGCTGCTGTGTTTCTCATAGTATTAGAATTCAAAGTTTCCCCTCTGAAGATACGACCATCATTAGGAGAAGCTCCCATATGCCAAGTCAAACCATGATCATCAGAATAAATTACACGAGAAGACTGAGAACCATTGAGATGAGATACATAATTAGTTGAATACATAGGTACTACTAAACGCCCTGCATATTGACCATGCTTCAATGCAATACCTGAACCTGGACCCGTACCCAAAAATTTCATCCAATCTTTCTTTATCTGGGGTGTAATGTCCCTTGGTGCTGACCAAGTTTTTCCGTCATCATTGCTCTCTGAAATCCATATAAAATTATCCTTTGCTACACGAAAAGGCGAGTCAGTTGTTGGGGTAAAATATATATTTCCCACTAACTTACTACCATTATACAAATCACCTGTATCACTGTACTTATTTTCAGACTGAGTCGATTTAGTGATTACATGATAAGATGTCTTTTGATTATTACTATCATAAATATAATCATCTTCCCGAATAGTATATTTCTCATTACCCTTATATACTATCTGATATGTTCGACCATTGACAACTGTATAAGACTCTTCACGAGTAACACTCATACCCAAAATTCCTTGTCCTTCTGGAAAGACATCGTAGATAGAATAAATTTTCTTTGTCTTGGAATCTTGTACTAAAACCATATCAATAGAAGTAGGAGAACCAATATTAGCATTTCTAGCTCTTGGATTATCACGAATATTTAAAATATTAATTCGTTCACCCCAAGTTTTGCCTCCATCCTCACTTCGACGAACAACCATTCCAATATCACCCCAGTCAGAATAATGCAAACGACGTTCATCTGCCCCTGCAATTATTGTACCATCATTCGTTTTCAGCAAAGATGGTATACGATAAGAATAAATCCCATCACTATTTTTCTGACCATTCAATCCAGACTGAAAAACAGCCTTATTATCTGTTAATTCAGCTGGACCAAGAGCCTTGTTCCCCTCAGGATCTCGAAGAAAAATAGTACTTCGTTGTCCTACCTCTGTGTCACTGAAGGCATAATCATAAATCGTTAGATTACGGATATCTAGATTAGTCCCCCAAACTTTACCATTTCCACGTTGCATAGCTCCTAACTGCATATTGGTCAAATTTTGCATAGCTGTCAAAAAAAGACCAGATTTAGCAGAAGATTTTGATAACCTACCATTAACATAAAGTTTCGCCTCACCGGCATCTACATTAACATTAGGTCGAGAAATAGTAAAGGTTAACGAATTCCACTCATTAGGACGAATACTTTCCTTTCCATCTTCAAAACGATCGTACTGATAGCTCCCCTCTTTTCCTGTTCTAGCCTCTACAACAGGCTTGTTTCCACTTACTCCTAAAAGGAAATACTCATTTCGACTTGAAGTACTAGAGGTAGAAAATACACTATATAAATTCGGTACCGTTTCTGTTGCTTTAAACTCAACATGAACTGTAGCATTGGTTAAATTCTTGACTTTTGGTAGATCTGAACTAAGATCAATACTCTTATCTACCTTATTATTTGTCTCCACGTCATCTACCGATACCACTTCTGAACCCTTGAATATCTCACGAGCGTAGTAATCGTCTTCTTTTTTCATCTCATCAGCACTAGCTGTTACATTGACTACTGGAGCATCTTCTACTGTATTTGTATGATTAGATATTTTGTTGGAAGCATCATTAGGACTAGACACCGTACTGCTTCCTGTAACATCAGTTCCTTCTGTAACAGAAGGTTTTTTCTCAAGTTCAGCTGCACTAACAGGGCTAGACACTGAAGCTCCAAAAACCAACGCTGTACCTAATAAAACAGAACAAAGTCCAACTTTATACTTACGAAAAGAGAATAGTTGTCGCTGATTTGATGATTTTATTATTTTTTCTTTCATATTAAACCAATTTCTAACAATCAAAGGATACTATTTTTGAAGACTGAAATTTTGTCTATCAAAATCCTATAAATTTAATTATACCCCAATTATCAAGTCAAGTGCAAGAAAGTTGTTCTTCTGATTAAGTGAACATCTTGCAATCTATTTGACTTGGCTAAACAGCTTCGCTTTCTAATTTCTAGGCTCAGGCTAAAACAGTTCACTGGACTGTTTTACTCCAACATCTTAGCCATGCTATGAGTCGCGTTCGTGTCCAAATCATGAATCAGTTTCATCGAAAATCCCATGAATACAAGGCTATCAAGCGTTACTGGAAGCTCATTCAACAGGATAGTCATAAACTCAGCGATAAACGATTTTATCGCTCTACTTTTCGCATGCACTTGACGAATAAAGAGAGTCTTTTCAAGCTGTTGAACTATTCAGAAGACTTGAAAGACCACTATCATCTCTATCAACTCCTGCTTTTTCACTTTCAGAATAAGGAGCCTGACAAATTTTTCGGACTTATTGAGGACAATCTAAAGCAGGTTCATCCTCTTTTTCATACTGTCTTTAAAACCTTTCTAAAGGACAAAGAGAAAATCGTCAATGCCCTTCAGTTACCCTATTCCAACGCCAAATTGGAAGCCACTAATAATCTCATCAAACTCATCAAGCGCAATGCCTTTGGTTTTCGAAACTTTGAAAACTTCAAAAAAAGGATTTTTATCGCGCTGAACATCAAAAAAGAAAGAGTCTGGGACAAAAATCCCTTAGCTTGCAAAAAAACAACGGCAAATCCGTTGCTTTTTTTGCATGGCTGCGATAGTCTTGGTAAAATAAAATTGCCCAATAAACCATTTAGAAAGGCTATCCCATGCATATTCACTATAACACAAATCAAACAACTTTACCACTAGAAATTAGTTCCTTCTTGCCACAAGACCATCTCGTTTTTACTATTGAAAAGGTGGTGAATAGCTTGGAGGATCATCACTTTCATGACTTCTATCATGAATTTGGTCGCCCATCTTATCATCCTAAGATGCTTTAAGCTACTCTGCTATTTGCCTATTCACAAGGGATTTTCTCTGGACGAAAAATTTAAAAAATGCTGGTTGAAAATCTGGCTATGCAGTACCTAACAGGACAGTTGGTTGTCAGCTACGGCACCATCAATCGGTTTCGTGTCGCTGAAGGGATGGAAGAACTCATTCGTAATCTTTTCATTGACATCAATCTTCGTTTAAAAATGGAAGAGTTAGTGACTTTAGATTGTCTGTTTATTGACGGGACTAAGATTGAAGCCAATGCCAACAAGTATAGTTTCGTGTGGAAAAAAGCAACGGACAAGTTTTCCGTCAAACTTCAAGAACAGCTACAGATCTATTTTCAAGAAGAAATCACTCCTCTTATCCATCAAGCTATTAAGCTGGATGAAGAAGAGCCTATCTCCTCAGAGCAGTTGATGGAATTCGCTCAAGTCCTTGAAGAAGAATTGGAAAAACTGAACCAAGATATTGAGGAGATACCTGTTAAAGGAAAGGATGAACGTAAAGCCCAGCGTCGTAAACTCAAGAAAGTCTTGCGTAAAGTCAAGGAGGATTTTTCAGTAGGTGCTGAAAAATATGAGGGCTATCAGGAGACATTTGAAGGGCGTAACAGTTTTTCCAAAACAGATCCAGATGCTACTTTTATGCGAATGAAAGAAGACCATATGAAAAATGGCCAACTCAAGGCCGCTTATAATCTTCAAATCGATACTGAAAACCAATTTGTTCTTCACTATGATGTCTTCTCAAATCCGACAGATACCAAGACTCTTCTACCCTTACTTGAAACTTATCCGCATGACGTAAAGACAGTTGTCACAGATGCTGGATATGGAAGTGAAGAAAACCTCCTTCGTCTAAATGAAAAGGAGGTGAACCATCTGATTAAATATGCCATGTTTGATAAGGAACAGAAGGGAGGGTATAAACAGTCAGCTAGAAACTTAGCGAATTGGCATTATAATGACAAGGAGGATGGCTATACACATCCTGAAGAGTGGTACTATCGTTTTCACCATATCAAACATCAGAAAACACAGACGGACTTTCAACAGGAAATCAAGATTTACTACGCTGATGAACCTGAATCAGCCCCTCAAAAGGGACTGTATATGAACGAACGCTATCAGCACTTAAAAACGAAAGAATGCCAGGAGCTTTTATCTCCCCAAGGTAGACAGATTTTCGCTCAACGCAAGATTGATGTGGAACCTGTCTTTGGGCAGATAAAGGCTTGTTTGGGTTACAAGAGATGTAATCTGAGAGGGAAGCGTCAAGTGAGAATTGACATGGGATTGGTACTTATGGTCAATAACCTCCTAAAATACAATAAGAGAACGACTCAAAATTAAAAAGCTAGAGTTCCGCAATTGGAAATCTCTAGCTTTTTTGTGGCTGAGAACTATTTTGTCTCAGACTCAGATCTTAGCTTTTCTCAACCCACTACAGTTGAAAAGAGCCATAAAAATGAAGAGAAGCACTATTTCTTCTCTCCATATTTAAAATTATAGTAACAAATATAAGTTATCTAAAGTTGTGAAAGCAACTCCTTTAGTTTCTAGTTGCCTAGTTTACCCATTCACCATTTCCATTTACTTTATAACCATCTGGTGTTGTTGTGCTGACTGCCAGAGCTCCAGAGCCATATGCATAGTACCAGTATTGGCCAACTTTAAACCAACCTGTCTTCATAATACCAGATTCATCAAGGTAGTACCAGACTCCATTTTCTTTAAGCCAGCCTGTCTTCATAGCTCCTGAGCCATCAAAGTAGAACCATCTATTTCCGTCTGTACCCCAACCTGTAAACATAGCACCTGAGCTACTCAAGTAATACCAGCTACCATCCACTTTTACAAATCCAGTCTGCATGACACCTAGGTCATCCAGGTAGTACCATTTACCACCTGTTTTCACCCAGCCTGTTTTCAGATCACCAGACTCATAGAAATACCATTTTCCATTAGATTGCACCCAGCCAGATTGGTCTGAACTAGAAGTTCTAAATTCTTTCAGCGCTTTTTCAACAACAACTGCTTTATTTTTAACTGTTGACAAATTAGATGAAGTCACTTCTGCATACTGAATAGCAGGACCGTAACTGCCTACCAATTCTTCTGAAGTAGCAGAATCACCAAAAGCCTGAGCAATCGTTACTGCATTATATGGGTTATTTGGGTTCTTAAAGGCAGCAATCCCCATGTGTGTAAATTTAGGGCTAATCAAAGTCTGATAATGACCAGATCCACCATTTGTTGAACCACCTGATTTTTTCTTCACGTAGTCTGCTTTTTCAGCACGCCATTGTTCAAGAGCTTTTAGAAAACCATCATGGTTCCAACCCAAGTTTTCTCCTAGTACACTGTTTCCTGATGGGAAGGCGCTCCAGATTTCTTTACCAGAAAGACGAGTATGATCCATAGTTACAGAAGCTTCTGCAGCTCTGGCAAAAGCTGCCTTTTCTAGGTCAGTCGACCATTTGATAGGAACATACTTATCTACCAAGCCTTCGTCAGCTGCCTCTTTACGGATAGCGTTGACGGCATCTAAGATAGCTTGTTGGTTTGGAGTCAAAAATTCTCCCTTTAATCCAACCAAAACATTGCCACTAGCAGGGTTAAGCACTTCTGAACTCAAGACATTTTCATTTCTACCATCAGCAGATTGTGTTGCCACCAATCTGTCATTGGCAAAAACATCATTTGTCAAAACTGCTCCAGCCAAAGTCAAAGCCAAGGCGCTAGCAAATACAATTTTCTTCATTTTTTTCTCCTTTTATCCTATAGATAGGACAGGTATTTTCAATATTAAATTATATCATATTTTCCTATTCTTTGCCTGTTTCTACTAGTGTTATAAGACAAATACTATTCACCCCAAAAGTAGAAATTCCTATCCTCTTATTTCACAACAAGCTCATAACGTGTCTTACTGGTAAAGGTTTGCCCTGCTTTGAGAATGACTTGGTCTTTGAGGTCACTGTGAATAGCATCTGGTAAAGCTTGCGCCTCAAGGGCAATCCCATTGTGCTGTACCATTGGCTGACCTCCTATGACGACACTCTCATCCACAAAGTTTGCTGTGTAAACCACAAAACATGGAGCCTCTGTCTTGAAAAGCAGGAAGCGACCTGAGTTTTGGTCATAAAGGAAACCAGCATTGTCATGACTTGCAGGAAGGGCAAAGGGGTGGTCTAAACCAGACACCAGCTGAATTTGCTCATCTTCTTCTGCAAAGATATCCTTGAGCAAAGCACCATTGTAGATGTGTTTGACCACATCACGAGTAGCGTCTGGAGTTTTGGATGGAACACCGTCAGGAGCGATTGGATAAATGCCCTCAGTATTTAGTTGAAAGACATGGCGGTCAATCGTCTGCGTGAAATCACCAGACAAGTTGAAATAGCTGTGATTGGTTGGGTTGACCAGCGTGTCCTGATCTGTAGTTACCTTATAGCTGATTTCGTAAGCACCAGTTTCTTCCAAGTGATAGCTGATCCAGATCTTGAGATTGCCAGGGAACCCTCCTGTCCTATCTGTACGCTCTGTGTAGAGGGTCAAGCCATGGTCGCTCACTTCAACTGGTTCAAACAAACTCGAATCCCAACCAGTTGAACCACTGTGGTTACAGTTGCTAGCATTGTTGACTTCAAGATCATAGGTCTGGTCATTGAGCTCAAAAGTCGCACCTGCAATACGGCCTGCCACAGGACCTACGCTAGCTCCATGCTTGGGACTATTGCCTACATAGCTATCAAAGTCATCAAACGCCAATATAACGTTGGCAAAATTTCCAGCCTTGTCAGGTGTGACATAGCGCAAGATAGTCGCACCATAAGTCATAACCTCAAGTTGGTAGCCACTGTCAGTTTCAAATCGATAGGCCAAAATATCTTGTCCCTTAACATTTCCAAACACACGCTCTGTGTATGCTTTCATTCTGTTCTCCTTTTACTATTTCTCTCAAGCAAACAAACCATAGAAAGCGCCTTGACAATCTATGGTTTGCCTGATGATATACAAATCCTCTTGTCAAGAATTCATAAACACTGTCTTATACTCAATGAAAATCAAAGAGCAAACTAGGAAGCTAGCCACAGGCTGTACTTGAGTACGGCAAGGCGAAGCTGACGTGGTTTGAATTTGATTTTCGAAGAGTATTACTTTTGATATTCGTGGATGATAACACCTTGTACCACACGGTTTACTGTACCTGTAGGAGACGGTGTATCTGGTTTATTTTCTACCTTGAGTGAAGTCAATAGGGCAAAGAGTTGGGCATAAACGATGTAAGGGAAGACACGGTAAATATCATTCAAGACACCGCCACAACCAAGGGCCACTTCTTTGACATTTGCAAGACCAAAGGCTTGATCACTCAAAAGCACAACACGGCGAGCAATCTGGTCACCAGCAACTTCACGAACCAAATCCAAGTCGTACTTGCGAGTGTAGTCTGTTGTTGTACCAAAGACCAAGACAACTGTATCTTCGTTGATCAGTGATTTTGGACCGTGACGGAAGCCGACTGGGCTTTCATACATAGTCGCAACTTGACCAGCAGTCAGTTCCAAAATCTTGAGCTGAGCTTCATGAGCAAGTCCAAAGAAAGGACCAGCGCCTAGATAGATGACACGGTTAAAGTCTAGGTCAACAAGTTCTTTGACATCTTCTGCATTGTCTAGAATTTTACGGGCAAGACTAGATACAACTTCAAAACGTTCAGACTTAACAGCAAATTCTGTAGGATCAAAGACTAAGAGAGCTGTCAACATCATAGACGTAAAGCTAGAGGTCATGGCAAAGCCAGCATCATTAGAAGCAGCTGGTTGCAAAAGCAAGAGATTGCGGTCATCTCCATGAGCTTGAAGAGCCAATTTACCATCTGCTGCGCAAGTAATAGTCACTTGATAAAGCTCATCCACCAAGGCTTTTGCCAAATCAACAGTCGCCACACTTTCGGGAGAGTTCCCACTACGAGCAAAAGATACAAGGACAGTTGCCACATCTTTTTTCAAATAAGTTTCTGGATTGGCAACGATATCTGTTGTCGCAATAGCATTGAAATTCCATTTGCGTTCGTCATAGACTTCCTTAAAGTAAGGCACCAAGGTATCTCCCACATAAGCAGAAGTCCCAGCACCTGTCAAAATAACCTTGATATAGTCATGTTTATCCGCAATCTCTTGCAGGAAGGCTGCAATTTCTTCACGTTTTGCTTGATAAGATTCAAAAGCTTCTTTCCATACATCAGGCTGTTGGTAGATTTCACGTGTAGTGATTTCTGCACCCAATTCGAGCAAGTCTTCTTTTGTATAATGTAGCATTGAGTTCCTCTTTTTCTATCAAATATGGGAATGGGAGTAAGCCCCATTCCCATGTATATTCTATATAAAATGCTCTAACGATTTTCACGATATCACATCTTATACTCAATGAAAATCAAAGAGCAAACTAGCCGCAGGCTGCTCAAAGCACTGCTTTGAGGTTGCAGATAGAACTGACAAAGTCAGTAACATCTATACGGCAAGGCGACGTTGACGTAGTTTGAATTTGATTTTCGAAGAGTATTATTCATCTTCGTCATCATCAAAGCCTGCTAACAGGTCATTAACTTTCACAATGCTTTCTGCAGCACGGTTCTTATAGTCCGCATCTGCACCTGTAAGGCTCGCATTGATAAATTCAATCACCATTGGAAGATTCATTCCTGCATAAAGTTCGATGTCACGACCTTCCATGATCAAACGACTGACCACGTTACATGGTGTTCCACCGAGAAGATCCGCAAAGACTAGGAAATCATCCAATCCTTCAATAGCAGCTTCAAATTTCGCAGTAAATTCTTCTGGACCATCTTCTGGAAGAAGAGCCACTGCATGAATATTGTCTTGTGGACCCATGATCATTTCAGTGCTACCTTTAAGTTCTTCACAGAAGCGACCATGACTCACCAAAATTAATGATTTAGCCATAAATTATGCGCCCATTCCAAGTACAAATTTACCAAAGGCAGAAAGACCTACTGCAAGAGCGATAATGATACCGATAGCTTTAGTAGAGGTCATACCTTTCTTACCAAGCAACCAGAAGATAAAGGCAGTAAAGATTGCTGGAAGCAAACGTGGGAAGATTTGGTTCAAGATGTCTTGGAAATCAATCATCTTTTCACCGATTGGCAACTTGTAAGAAATTTCAAAGTTGATCATTGTTGCTACAAGAGCACCCATCATGAAGACACCAAGTACAGATGCAGCGTCAATCAAAGCTGTCAAGGTACTTTGCATATTGTTGATAAGGTTAACCCCTTCTTTGTAGGCAAATTCCAACTGTTTCCAACGGAAGATATCATACGCTACTGCAACTGCAATCCAAAGGAAGATACCCCAAGGTTGACCACCGATAGCCATAGTTGCTGCGATAGATCCCATGATCGCAGGTACAAGTGAACCGAAGATTGTATCTCCAAGAGGAGCGAATGGTCCCATCAAACCTGTCTTGATACCATTAACGGCGTCTTTTGAACCCACACCATCTTTTTCTTCCATGGCAAGGTCAAAACCAGCGATAATGGTGTGGAAGAATGGTGAAGTATTGAAGAATTGAGTATGAACTTTCATCATTTCTTTCAATTCAGGAGTTCCATCCCCATACATTTTACGCAATTGAGGCAAGATCATGTAAAGGTAACCAGAAGCTTGCATACGTTCGTAGTTCCAACCCAATTGGAAAGTAAACAAGCTACGTTTGTTGATTTGATTAAAATCTTCTTTTGTAAGTTTGTAATTAGAATTCGTCATCTTCGATTTCCCCACTTTCTGATGGTGTAGAAGGTTCTGCTACAGCTACTTTTTGGCTATTTTTGAAGTGAAGCACTGCAAGGAAGATACCTACGATAGAGATACCAATCATAGACAAACCTTTGAAGTTGTTCACGAAACCAATTTTTTCAGCAACATCTTTCGGTAGAGTGCCTACGATACCAGCAACAGCACCACCAAGACCTGTTACATATGAGTAAAGAACAGTCAACATAGCTGTCAAACCAAATCCCATAGCAAGGTAGTGAAGGTTACGTTTAACTGGAAGGTAACGAAGCAAGATTGCAAATCCAAGACCTGGAAGCATACGTCCTGCTAGTGTCAAACCATCTGCAACCCATTGGTATTTTGTAACGAAGTCTACTACGTGTTGTACAAATTCACCACCAAAAGCAAGTGCAAAGAAGACTGGAAGGGCACGAGATAAAGCCCAAGGAATCGCACCAAGCAAGTAGTTACGTTCAATACCTTTATAGTCAAAGCGTTCGATTGCAGCATCCACACGGTGAGCGAAGAAAGTAGTTGTCATACGTCCAAGAACGTCGAAGTATGTCAAGAGAGCTGCTACTGGCACAGCGATTGTTGTAATCGCAAGTGCTGTATCAATTCCTTGTGAAACAGAGAAGGCTGTCGCAAGAACCGCACCAGAAGTTGCGTCGATACGAGAAGCACCACCGAAGGTACCAACCCCAAGAACGAATAGCTGCAAGTTACCACCGATAAGCAGACCCGTAGTCACATCTCCCATAATTAAACCAGTAATGAAACCAGCAAATACAGGGGAACCTGCAGATGAAACGATCGTCAACTCATCACAGATTTGATAAGCTGAGTACAAAGTGAGAAGTAAAATTTGCCACCATTGTATCATAACAATGACCTCCTAAAAATTTTTTCCTATTTTAATAAGCTCAAAAAGTCTGAAATTGGATCATTTGGAACCATTTGAGCAGTAAGTTTAACACCTTTTTCTGCCAATTTGTGGAAATCTTCCACATCCTTGTCCACTACGTTGATAGAACGTGTGATGGCACGGGTTTCTGGTGTTTGAGACATATTCCCAACATTGAGAGTTTCAATTGGTACACCTGCTTCTACCAAACCAAGGAAGCGGTCTGGCTTACGAGCCACAATAAAGAGACGTTGGCTATCGTATTTACCAGCAAGAATATTAGCTGCCGCTTTTTCAATTGGCAAAATACTCAATTTCACACCTGGTGGTGTCGCAAGTTTCAAACCACTCTTTTCAACGTCATTGTTGACAACTTCGTCATCTACAACCATAATACGTGAAACATTTAGTTTTCCTGCCCAAAGATTGGCTACTTGTCCGTGGATCAAACGTCCATCAATACGGCATCCTACAATTGTCATAAGTTTTCCCCCTTTATGTGTTTTAGTGTAGGTTTACGAGTTAAATGAATCTCTTCTCTATATTGGCCCTCTGTTTCAAAGATGATGATGCGATTGGCACCTTCCTTGAGATAGCTATGAGGAATATAAAGTGAGAGGGTTGGGCCGACGTTCCAAAAACGTCCTAGATTCTGCCCATTGACAAAGGCAACTCCCTTACCAAACTCAGACAAGTCTAGGTAAGTATCTTTTGGCTCTTGGACTGTAAAGTCATAAGCATAAAAGGCTGGTTGTCCTTCTGTCCATCCTTTTGAAAAATCAATGTTCTCAGGATTATCTAGTGGGAGTGGATAGTGTTTCCAGTTTAGTAAGAAGTGCAAATCCTTACAAACTCCTGTCCGAATTCCCTTACGTTGTGTATCAGCTAAGAACTTGTGACCATAGTTGACACGCCCCATATTTTCTACCAAGATATCCAATCTAGACAGCGCTTTCTTTTCTCCTTGATAAAAAATATCTTCCCCAATCTCTGTCTGATATTGGGTTTTAACCCACTGACCATCGACATACAGCTGAGCTCTATCTCGACCGTCAATGATACGAAGTCTCTCTTCTTCTGCATCCCAGGTTGTTTCTGTTCGATAGAGTAGGTAGCCATAACTTTGTCCTAACTCCTCCATCTTTTTAGGATAGAGGCTTTCTACCGGGCTAGACAAGCTATCCAAGGTTTCAAACAAGGAAACTTTTTCAACTAGTGGAATAGCATCCAACTCCATACTCTCTTTGTAAAGAGGTTCCAACTGCGGATACTCTGGGAAATGCGTTGCCATCATCTTCTTGACTGCTAAATATTTTGCAGTTGGATTTCCTTCTTCATCCAGAAGGGCATCGTAATCATAAGATGTAACTTGTGGCAAGTCCAAAGTTCCTCGAGCTGAGCAACCATTCATGAAACCAAAGTTTGTGCCACCATGAAACATGTAAAGATTGATGGAACCTTGCTCCAAAACCTCTCGAACTGCATCTGCCAACTCTTTCGGATCCCGTGTGATAATCGGTTCTTTCCAACGATTGAACCAGCCATCCCAGAACTCCATACACATGAGTGGCCATTTCTTGCCATGCTCATCAAAGAATTCCTGCATCTGTGAAAAGTTGTACGGAGCTTTAGAACCAAAGTTCCCTGTCACAAAGAGGTCATCTTCGATTAAGGTTCCAGCTTTCAGAGTAGCTCTCCATGGACCATCTGATGTAAAGAGGGGACAGGTTACACCACGCTCTTCCATCAACTGTCGAATTGCTCTTAGGTAAGCCTTATCTTCTCCATAAGAACCATATTCATTTTCAACCTGCATCATAAGGATATTGCCACCCTTGTCCAACAAATGTGGAACCAATCGTGACAAGAGCTGATCATAGTAGCGACCGACAGCTTCAATATAAGCAGGATCTGAGGAACGAAGCCTCATATTCTTGGTTAAAAGCCAAGCTGGTAAGCCACCGAATTCCCACTCCGCACAGATAAAGGGAGAGGGACGAACGATAGCGTAAAGACCTAAATCTTGTGCTGTCTGGAGAAATCGCTCCAAATCCAGAGCTCCTTCAAAGTGAAACTCACCCTCACGAGGCTCATGTAAATTCCAAGCCACATAAGTCTCTACTGTATTAAAACCAAGAGCCTTCAAGTTATAGAGCGAATGATACCAATCTTCTGGAGGAACCCTAAAATAATGAATGGCGCCAGATAAAATCTTAAATGATTTTCCATCGAGATAAAAATCATCTCGTATCTCAAATCGTGTCATATTCTTACCTTCTGACAACTAAAGTTTACGCTTTCATTTGTTGATATAGTAAATATAACTCAATATCTTACATTTGTCAATAGGTTTTCACAATTTTTTTCATTTTTCACTAAATTTTACACAAAAAACTTATAAAAATCTTGTAATCTATAGGCATAACAACATTTTAGTACCATGTATAAAAATGTAGATTTTTCTATTTATTCCTATGTAAATTAACCTTATAGCCTATTATTCTAATTTTTTTATTCAAAAGGCTACTATTCTTTCCAGTTTTATGGTAAAATCTTTAACGGAGAAGGAAAATCGAGGTGAAAATATGGCAATTCCAAAGTATCAATATATTAAAGATGAGTTAAAGAACAAAATCATT
The DNA here is from genome assembly GCF_001070815.1 of Streptococcus pseudopneumoniae. Classification (GTDB taxonomy): domain Bacteria; phylum Bacillota; class Bacilli; order Lactobacillales; family Streptococcaceae; genus Streptococcus; species Streptococcus pseudopneumoniae_P. The sequence goes on from NZ_JVLX01000069.1 coordinate 16,146, forward strand.
TCTGGTCAATTTGCCAGTGGAGATAAATTCTATACTGAAGCTGAATTGATTGCAATGTATGATGTGAGTTCTATCACAGTTGTCCGCGCCTTAAACGACCTTGCCAAGGATGGCTATATTGTCCGTCAACAAGGAAAGGGTACATTCGTTTCACGCGCACGTAAACACAAACTCGTAGAGTTTTCAGATGTAGAAGTTTTTGAAACTAAAGATGATAAAGTTACCGTCCTTTCTATTGAGCGTGGAAACAAACTAGGCTACTTAGAAAAACTTGGACTACGCGGAGATCAGTTCTACTACAAGATTGAACGCGTACGCGAAACAGGTGGTGTTGTGTACATCTACCATACATCTTACATCCCAGAACAATACGTCAACGCAAATTATCCAAATCTTGAATATTATAGCTCTATCTATAACCGTTTCAAATTGGATTACCACATTCACATGAATGATGAACATTTTGAAGAAATCAATGAAATAGCATTTCCAACTCCAGAACATGCGGCTTCGGTCCTCGGAGTCGATGAACAATTCCCAACCGTTTTACAAACCAAGACTACTAAACTAGAGTCCACTGGTCAAGTTCTCGCATACAGCGAAACATATAAACGAGCGGATTACTACAAAATCAAATTCATTTCATGTGACCGTGATCACTAAGAAGAAAGCCTAAGCCTAATCGCTTAGGCTTTTTCTATGCTTATTATATGACATTAAAAATGTATTTTCTATATGTCAATTAAGATAGACTAAATTTGTTTAAATTTTACTAAAATATAAGTAATTTTTATCAAAAGTACTTGAAGACAAAATAAAAATCGAAGTTCTTCTACTCCTATAAATAGAGTGATAGAAATTCGATTTTTATTCTAATTATCCTAAACCAAGACGTTCAAAGATATCATCCACTCGTTTAGTGTAGTAAAGAGGGTTGAAGATTTCGTCGATTTCTTCTTGTGTGAGGCGTGATGTCACCTCTGGATCTGCTTCTAAAAGTGGTTTAAAGTCTACTTGGTTGTCCCAAGAGTAGGCTGTTTTTGGTTGCACTAAGTCATAGGCTTGCTCACGGGTCATCCCTTTTTCAATCAAGGTCAACATGGCACGTTGGCTAAAGATCAAACCAAACGTAGAGTTCATGTTGCGGATCATGTTTTCTGGGAAGACCGTCAAATTCTTGACGATATTTCCAAAACGGTTGAGCATGTAGTCAATCAAAATGGTCGTATCTGGTGTGATGATACGCTCAGCTGATGAGTGCGAAATATCGCGTTCATGCCAGAGAGCGACATTCTCATAGGCTGTAATCATATGACCACGGATAACACGCGCCAAACCTGTCATGTTTTCAGAACCGATAGGGTTGCGTTTGTGCGGCATTGCAGATGAACCTTTTTGCCCTTTAGCAAAGAATTCTTCCACTTCGCGTTGCTCAGATTTTTGAAGACCGCGAATCTCAGTCGCCATACGTTCGATTGAAGTCGCGATGCTAGCAAGAACTGCAAAGTACTCAGCGTGAAGGTCACGAGGAAGCACCTGTGTAGAGATTTCTTGAGCACGGATACCCAATTTGTCGCAGACATATTGCTCTACGAATGGTGGGATATTAGCAAAGTTCCCAACTGCACCAGAAATCTTACCAGCTTCCACACCAGCAGCCGCATGCTCGAAACGCTCGATATTACGCTTCATTTCGCTGTACCAAGTCGCCAATTTAAGACCAAAAGTTGTAGGTTCAGCGTGCACCCCGTGGGTACGACCCATCATGATGGTGAACTTGTGCTCCTTAGCCTTTTCAGCGATGATGTTGGTGAAGTTTTCAAGGTCACGACGAATGATGTCGTTAGCCTGCTTGTAGAGGTAGCCGTAGGCAGTATCCACCACGTCGGTAGAAGTCAAACCATAGTGGACCCACTTGCGCTCTTCACCAAGCGTCTCAGAAACCGCACGTGTGAAGGCAACCACATCGTGACGCGTCTCCTGCTCAATTTCCAAAATACGGTCGATGTCAAAGTCCGCCTTCTCGCGAATCAAAGCCACATCTTCCTTAGGGATTTCACCCAGCTCAGCCCATGCCTCGTCAGCCAAGATTTCCACCTCAAGCCAAGCACGGTATTTATTTTCTTCACTCCAAATATTCGCCATCTCAGGGCGAGAGTAACGGTTGATCATGTTGTTAATTTTTCCTTTCTTTTTCTACTTCACAATGTGCAAACAAAGCATAGAACATTATTAGCCAAATTATTCAAATTCTTCTTTCCCAATCCATACAGACGGGTAATGTTCCAATGAATTAAGGTCTGTATCCAGTGGCAAGTCATAAATTGCTAAATAGTTTTCAGGGTATTGAGCAAGCAGCTCTTCATACTTAGCTTTCACTTTTTCGTGATTGCTACTAGCATACACGACTTCGACGGCTGCTCCAGTCTTATCTTTTTCTACAAAAGCATTAACAATAATTTGTATCATAGGCTTGTCCTAAAAATCAATCCCTTTCCCAAACTCCTCCACCTCATCCGGCACATCACTAAACAAAGTCACATGTCCCATCTTGCGGTTGTGCTTCGCTTCTATTTTACCATACATATGGAGGTGGGCGCTTGGATTTTCTGTGACATAGTTTTCAGCGGCCTCGACGTGTTGACCTAGGACATTGAGCATAACTGCTGGTGCATGTAGTTTGATAGCTGGCAATGGTGCTCCCAGAACGCCCAAGATATGGGTATCAAACTGGGAGAAGTCACAGGCTTCGATTGAGTAGTGTCCTGAGTTATGTGGGCGTGGGGCGATTTCATTTACAATGATGTCATTGGCAGTCGCAAACATTTCCACGCAAAGCGTTCCAGATAAGTTAAGTTGTTCAGCAATTCGCACAGCCATGGCTTTGGCTTTTTCAGCTAGACTTTCTGAAATGCGAGCTGGCACGATGGTCTTAGACAGGATGTTGTTGCGGTGAATATTTTCCTGAACTGGAAAAACCGTCACGTCCTTGCCATTTCCTGACACAATAACAGAAATTTCAAGGTCAAAATTGACAAATTCTTCCAAGACACAGTCTGCTGAGTCTGCTAGTTCATAGGCTTCTGCCAAATCTTCTGCTGAGCGAATGACCTTTTGTCCATGGCCATCGTAGCCACCAGTCGCAGTCTTGAGGACATAGTTTTTCGATAGGTCCATATTTGCCAAATCTTGGCTTGAGGTCACAACCTTGTAAGGTGCCACAGTGACTTGTGCCTTGTTGGAAAGGAAGCCCTTTTCAAAAATCCTATTTTGGGAAATACGGAGCAGGTCTGTCCCTTGTGGAAGTTGCCCATCCTTGACAACCGCATCCAATCCGTCAGCATCGACATTTTCAAACTCATAGGTGAGGACATCGCATCGCTCCGCCAACTGGCGCAGAGCATCCACGTCATTATAAGGCGCCACGATGATCTCCGCTACGCGAGAGGCTGGGCAATCCGCCGCAGGATCTAGCGCTATAACCTTGTGCCCCATGTAGATAGCAGAAATGGCCATCATCTGACCCAGCTGGCCGCCACCTATAATTCCGATTGTTTTAGATGAGCTCATTTGTAGACTCCTCTGCGATTTTTCCTTGCTCTTCTGCAAAATCTGCCAATGCTGTCGCGATAGACTGATCCTCTACTGAAAGAAGACGGAGGGCGAAGAGAGCCGCATTTGTCGCACCAGCTTCACCGATAGCCATTGTCGCCACAGGCACACCGCCCGGCATCTGAACGATAGAATAGAGCGAGTCCACGCCACTAAGGGCACGTGATTTGACGGGCACCCCAATGACTGGAAGGGTTGTTTTAGCTGCGACCATACCTGGCAAATGGGCTGCGCCTCCAGCACCTGCGATGATAACCTTGATACCGCGGCTACGTGCTTCTTCTGCATGCTTGAACATGAGGTCTGGCGTGCGGTGGGCAGAAACAACTTTCTTTTCGTAGGCTACACCGAAGCGATCGAGAACTTCGGCGGTTTTTTGCATGGTTGCCCAGTCGGATTTTGAGCCCATGATGATGGAAATAATTGGTTTAGTCATAATTTTTCCTTTTTTCTTCTTTTTTGATAATGGTCTTAGGTGGTGGGGACGGAAGCAAACCTTCGGTTTCATTCCTAAACTTTGAGCCTAAGGTCTCAAAGTTTCCCCGACCAGAACAGATACTGTTCTGGTCTTTTCACCACGGCAACCATTATCGGGTTTGGCGACTCAGTCGCGTTATTCTTATATCTTTACTTAATCGCCTTGCTTCCGATATCGGTTCGGTAGAAGAGCCCTTCTGTGTTTTGTTTGTCGAGTTGGCTGTAGATGGTGTTTTGGGCTTCTTTGACGGTGTCTGCTGTGGTAACTAGCATATAAACACGTCCACCGTTTGATAGCAGTGCTCTGCTATTTTCCGCAAACTTAGCCCCTGCATAATAGGTGATAATGTCGCCTTCTGTCTTGGCTGGCAACTTGACACCTTTTTCATAGTCTAGCGGATAACCGTTGGATGCGACAACCACTCCCAGAGTCACACCCTTGTCCGTCCAGGTGATGTTTGGCTCCTTGCAATCGAGTATATCCGTAATATTTTGTGCAAAGTCAGAGGTCAGACGAGGCAAGATAATCTGAGTTTCTGGATCTCCGAAGCGAGCATTAAACTCGATGACCTTAGGTCCATCAGCTGTCATGATAAGCCCTGCGTAAAGAACTCCCAGATAAGGGCGACCTTCTTTAATCATCCCTTCGAGGACTGGCTTGACAATCGTGTCAACCGCTGTATCAACCACACTCTGTGGCAAGTGTGGAACTGGCGCATAGGCACCCATACCACCCGTGTTAGGACCCTTGTCGCCATCGTATGCACGTTTGTGGTCCTGAGCTGTCGGCATGATGTAGAACTTATTGCCATTGACAAAGGCAAAGAGAGAGAACTCCTCCCCATCAAGAAATTCCTCGATAACCACACGCGCACCTGAGTCACCGAATTTATTGTCCAAGAGTATCTCATGAGCGGCTTCGACCGCTTGATCAACCGTCTCAGCAACGACGACGCCTTTCCCGAGCGCCAATCCGTCCGCTTTGACGACGATAGGCGCTCCCTGCTTTTCGATGTAGGCCTTGGCCTCCTCGAAATCTGAAAATGTACCATAGGTTGCTGTCGGAACGTCGTATTTGACCATTATTTCCTTAGCAAAATCCTTGGACCATTCCAGCTCCGCTGCAGCCCTAGTCGGACCAAAAGCCTTGAGGCCTGCTGCATTGAAATCATCCACTATTCCGGCGGCAAGAGCATCATCCGGCCCAATGAAGGTCCAAGCGATATCGTTGACCTTTGCAAATTCAATTAACTTAGAATGTGCGGAAATGGAGATATTTACCAATTCTAGACCGTCCAGAGTCATCCCATCATTCCCAGGAGCAACAAAAACCTTTTCTACCTCTTTTGACTCAAGCAACTTCTTAGCAATCGCATGTTCACGACCACCCGAACCAACAACTAACAGCTTCATCTTACAACCTCTTTTGCGAATCATTTAATAACATTATATCATAAACGTTCGTTTTAATCTTGTTTCACTCCGCGTTTTTACGCAAAAAAGGAAAGAAACTGTTTTCTTCCCTTTACATTCTTAATGTCTAAAATGTCTCACGCCTGTGAAGATCATGGTCAAACCGTATTTGTCAGCAGCTTCAATGGATTCTTGGTCACGGACTGAGCCTCCAGGCTGGATAATCGCCTTAACACCTGCTTTAGCGATTTCTTCCACGTTATCTGCAAATGGGAAGAAGGCATCGGAAGCAAGCACAGCGCCGTCAAGGCGGTCTTTGGCTTGGTCAATGGCGATGCGAACAGAAGCTACACGGTTAGTTTGCCCTGGGCCAACGCCAAGCGTCATATGATCGTTGGTTATGATGATTCCGTTTGATTTCACATACTTGATGGCTTTCCAAGCGAACTCAAGGGCAGTAGCCTCTGTCTCCGTTGGTTGGCGTTTGGTCACCACTTGCCAGTCAGCTGGGCTTTCCTTGACCACGTCTTGGTTTTGTACCAGAAGTCCACCAACCACGCCTGTGTATTCTACTTCCACTTCACTAGCCTCTTGAGCATCAAATGGCAAGGCAAGGATACGCAAGTTTTTCTTTTTGTTGGTCAAAATGGCTAGCGCTTCATCCGTATAGCTTGGTGCAATGATAATTTCAAGGAATACACCATGCATCTTCTCAGCTGTCGCAGCATCTACCTCACGGTTAAGAACGACAATCCCACCAAAGATAGAAACTGGGTCAGACTCATAAGCGTAGTCCCAAGCAGTCTCGATGTCATCAGCCTGACCGATTCCACATGTGTTCATGTGTTTGAGAGCCACAACAGTTGGACGGTCTTTGAAATCACGGATAATACGAATGGCAGCGTCAGCATCGCGGATATTGTTGAATGACAATTCTTTCCCGTTGAGCTGTTTGGCTGAAGCAATCGAGTAGTCTGTTGGCAAAGCTTTTTGGTAGAAATCCGCGTCTTGTTGAGGGTTCTCACCGTAACGCATAGCTTGTTTGAGGTCATAGGTCAAAGTGAGCTTTTCAGGTTTGCTTTCCCCCACTTGAGCTGTGAAATACTCTGCAATCAAGGCGTCATAAGCCGCTGTATGACGGAAAACCTTGGCTGCCAAACGTTGGCGGGTTTCGTAAGTCGTTTCGCCGTTGGCTGACAACTCGTTAAGCACCACATCATAGTCAACAGGGTCTACAACAACTGTTACGCTGGCATGATTCTTCGCTGCCGAGCGAAGCATAGATGGCCCACCGATATCGATGTTCTCCACCGCATCAGCATAAGTCACGTCTGGTTTGAGAATCGTTTCTTTAAAGGGATAGAGATTGACCACCACAAGGTCAATCAATTCAATCTTATTATCTTTAGCCGCTTCTAGGTGGCTATCCAAGTCGCGCCGAGCAAGGAGCCCACCGTGGATATTTGGATGGAGGGTCTTGACACGACCGTCCATCATCTCTGGAAAACCAGTCACATCATCGATAGCAATGGTGTCCACACCAGCAGTATCAAGGGCAACCTTAGTTCCACCAGTCGAGATAATCTCCCAACCAAGTTTTTTAAGTTCTTGGGCAAATTCAACAATGCCCGCTTTGTCTGAGACGCTGATTAAGGCGCGTTTAGTCATTATATTCCTCTTTCTTTAGGTCCAAGCGCATAGCGACTTCGTTATTTTCTTCTATAAATCCTGTTTCCTGAAAACCCAAACTAGTCAGCAGGTGCTTCATTTTTTCATTTCCAACCACATAATCTGCAATAATATGATTGCAAGCGATATCCATCTGAGCCTTTTTGATTAGAACTTCCAAGGCTTTTCGACCATGACCTCTTCCTTGGTACTGCTGACCAATCATTATCCGCCAGATAAAGTATTCCGCTTCATCCTTATCTATTTCCAACAGGAGAAAACCAACCACAAGCTCATTCCAATAAATTGCCATTGGAAACACATCCCCATTCTCTCTGTAGAGCCATGCGTCAGCTAAAGAGCGTACATTTGGAGACACGAAACGTGCTCGTTCATCAGCTTCAGATATTTTCAAATCCAGCACTGCCTGAAAACTGCTCTCATCTACTAATTTTATCTCAATCATTTTTTCTCCTAGCAATATTGCAAAATCAAAACTTGATTTACTTCTTATCTTCTACCCACCCCTAAACTCTCCAACACTTGAGGATAGAGCTGATACTCGGTGGCATGAATACGTTCTTCAAAGCTGGCTATGGTATCATCAGCCAGCCGTGGCACACGTACTTGTTTGATGATCTTACCAGTGTCCACACCAGAATCCACCCAGTGAATGGTCACGCCGCTCTCAGCAACGCCTGCAGTCCAAGCATCCTCAATCCCATGAGCTCCTGGAAACTCTGGCAGGTAGGCTGGATGAATGTTGATAATCCGACCTTCATAAGCCGCCAATAAGGTTGGCCCAACGATTTTCATGTAGCCTGCTAGACAAACCAAGTCAATCTGGTGTTCTTCCAAGAGTTCGACAAGGGCCGCTTCGTAGTCTACCTTGCTCTCAAACTCCTTGAGTTCAAAAGCATAGGACAGAACGCCGAGCTTGTCTGCACGCTCCAGCACATAGGCGTCACGATGGTCTGAAAAGACAAACTCAACCGGAAATTCTTCGGCAATCACCTGAAAATTCGAGCCATTACCAGAGGCAAAAACCGCTATTTTTTTCATTTGATGATGACACTTTCGTTTTCTTTCTTGACGATGCGACCAATTTCATAGACTGGTTCATCCAACAATTCCTTGACACGACTTACATTTTCAGGGCTAACTGCTAGCATAAGTCCCACACCCATATTGAAGATTTCAAACATTTCTTCGTGTTTGATTTTACCATATTTTTCAAGAGCTTTGAAGATTGGAAGCACGGGAACCTTGTCTTCTTCAATCTCAGCAGCCAAGTCAGCTGCAAACATACGAGGGACATTTTCGATAAAGCCACCACCAGTGATGTGGGCAATACCGTTGACTAACTCTTCCTTGATGAGTGGCAAAACAGCCTTGACATAGATACGAGTCGGCTCAAGAAGAACTTCCTTGAGTTGCTTGCCTTCCAATTCTGGCAAGACTTCCTCACCTGTGTAGTCGGTAAAAACACGACGCACGAGTGAGAAACCATTTGAGTGAATACCACTCGAAGCAAGCCCGAGAAGGACATCACCTTCAGCTACTTTTGAACCGTCTATGATTTGAGATTTTTCAGCTACGCCGACTGCAAAACCAGCCAAGTCGTAGTCATCTTCACCATACATACCAGGCATTTCAGCTGTTTCCCCACCGATGAGGGCAGCGCCTGCCTGCACACAACCTTCTGCCACACCAGCAACCACTTGTTCTAGCTTAGCTGGTTCATTCTTGCCAGTTGCGACGTAGTCAAGGAAATAGAGGGGCTCCGCACCTGCAGCAATGATATCATTGACACACATGGCCACACAGTCCTGACCAATAGTATCGTGCTTGTCGTACTTGATAGCCAGCATGAGCTTGGTTCCGACACCATCAGTCCCTGAAATCAAAACGGGTTCTTTAACCCCAGTCTTTGAAAGGTCAAACATACCACCAAAGCCACCCAGAGCTCCCATGACACCTGCACGCTCCGTACGAGCCACGTGCTTTTTGATTCGTTCAACAACTTCATAACCCGCTTCAACATCCACACCAGATTGAGCGTACGCATTTTTATTTGCCATTTTATTTTTCCTTTTCTTTTTTTGGGAAAGACTGCGACATATTTTTAGATAAACAATTATTTTATCTAAAAATACTAGTCAGGTCTCTAGCTTTGGTCCCATAGGAGAAAGCGTCTACTGACAAATGCTTTAGCTTTTAGTCAGTAGTGAGACGTGGGGCATAAGCATTTTTTGTCATTTATTTATTCCTTTTCTTTAATGGAGGATTTTTCGTCTATTTGTAAAAACTAGTCTTTTCTTCCAAACTTCGACGATAGTCTTCTTCGTAGTCGTAGAGAGGTGTTGGGTAGTCACCGTCAAAGTAAGCGACACAGAGACCACCATTTGGCGCATCTGTTTCAATCCCAATCGACTCAATCAAACCTTCAACAGAAAGGTATGTCAGACTGTCCGCTCCAATGATTTGACGAGTTTCTTCGACCGTATGATTGGCCGCAATCAGCTCCTGACGGGTCTGGATATCAATCCCGTAGAAGCATGGATAAGCTAGCGCTGGACTACCAATGGCAACGTGAACCTCAGTCGCACCCGCTTCTTTCAAGAGTTGAACGATCCGACGAGAGGTTGTTCCACGTACAATAGAGTCATCAATCATAACCACACGCTTGCCTTTTACAACGCCTGAAACAGCAGAGAGTTTCATCCGCACCCCTTGCTCCCGTAATTCTTGAGTCGGTTGGATAAAGGTACGTTGGGTGTATTGGTTCTTGATGAGGCCCATTTCATTTGGTAGCCCGGACTCTTCAGAAAATCCCATAGCCGCGCTGAGGGAAGAATTGGGCACACCGACCACGATATCCGCCTCATGCTTGAATTCACGCGCCAATTGAGCACCCATACGTTTACGTGCCGTATGAACATTGACACCATGAATGTTAGAATCAGGGCGAGCAAAATAGATATACTCCATAGAACAGATTGCTAACTGGGTATCATCTGTATAGCTATCATACTGGATTCCCTTGTCATCAATGATCACAATCTCACCTGGCTTCAAATCACGAATCCATTCAGCACCAATAACCTCAAAAGCACAGGTTTCAGATGAAACAACCACTGCTCCGTTGGCCATTTTCCCGATAGAAAGCGGACGGAAACCATTGGGGTCAAGAGCAGCAATTAACTTATCTTCAAACAGCAAGATATAGGCAAAGCCACCTTTAACTAGACTGAGCGCCTCCTTGATTTTGCCCATCAGGCTAGGATTATGACTGCGACGAATGAGGTGGGCCAAGATTTCCGAGTCCGAAGTCGCGCTGAAAATCGCTCCTCTTTGTTCTAGTTCTTTCTTGAGAGAGGCTGCATTGGTCAGATTTCCATTATGAGCCAAACCAAACTGCATATCGTGAAAACGAAAAAGGAAAGGCTGGATATTATCTACAGAAGCTTCGCCAGCAGTCGCGTAACGCACATGCCCAATCGCACCAGTCCCCGTCAATTTATCTAAGTTAGCAGGGTTTCTGAAGACTTCTGATAGAAGACCCATATCGCGATGCCGCTTTAATTTCCCTTGGTCATTGGAAAGGATTCCTGCCCCCTCTTGACCACGGTGCTGAAGACTATGGAGACCAAAATAGGTCAATTTAGCAGCATCTGGATGTCCCCAGATACCGAAAACACCGCATTCTTCATTAAGAGATTTTACTTCGTATGTCATTTTATATACCTAATTTTTATTTGTGTAGCACCAAGAGCTAAATCTACATGACTTTTACATTACTGATACTATCTATTAAAACATCTGCAAGTCTTATTTTCCAGTAAAGTATTTAACCGCCGACGCAAACAGGTGCTGGTCTTTATTTCCTGGGATATTTTGGAAAAGACCGTCTTCATAACGTTCTGAGTGTCCCATTTTACCAATGATTTGGCCGTTCTTGCTGGTAATTCCTTCGATGGCATGGATAGAACCATTCGGATTGTACTTAGAATCCATACTTGGTTTGCCTTCAAAATCAACGTATTGGCTAAAGATTTGACCATTGGCACGAAGCTCTGCAAATTCTTCAGCCGTCACAACAAACTTCCCTTCACCATGCGATACTGGGATAGCATGAATATTACCCACTTGCACCCCAGTCAACCACGGCGAGTTGGTATTGGCAATGCGAGTTTCCACCATCTTGGCCACGTGTTGGTTGGCATCATTGTAGAAGAGGGTTGGGCTCGTACTGCTGGCATCTTCAAAGTTTCCGTATGGAAGAAGACCTGATTTGACCAAGGCCTGGAATCCATTACAGATACCGATAATTAAACCACCACGGGCGATAAAGCTATCAATAGCTACACGCACTTTTTCATTAAGCAGGATGTTGACGATAAACTTAGCTGAACCATCTGGTTCGTCCGCAGCTGAGAATCCACCTGCAAAGAAAAGGATATTAGCCTTGCTGATGTTGTCAACCATAGTTTCAACTGACTTGACAATAGCCTCTTCATTCAAGGTCACAAATGGCACCAAGTTGACCTCTGCGCCTTCTTTTTCAAATGCCTTAGCTGAATCATATTCCGAGTTGGTGCCCGGGAAGACTGGGATGTAAACCACCGGTTTTTCAATAGTTTCCTTGGCTTGGACGACTGCGTCAGAAGCGATAGCTGGAACTTCGTCCAGTTCTTTAGCTTGAGCAAATTCAGTTGGGTAAACTTCTTCCAATTTGCCTTGGAAGGCACTGTCAAGTTTGTGTCCATCTAGCTTCACACCGTTGACAAGAAGTGTAAAGTCTGCACTTGTTTGACCGATTTTCTCTACTCCAGCAATTTCTTCAGGAGATGTGAAGACAAATCCGCCTAATTGAGCTGTCAAAGCCGTTTCAAGTTCAGGCAAGGTCACCTCTGCACCGATATGATTCCCAAAAGTAGCAAGAGCCAAACTTTCAAGCACACCACCGTATTTGACAGCCGAGGCAGATGTTACTTTGTGAGCCTTTTGAAGGGCTTCAAATTGAGCGAAGTTAGATTTGATAAGATCGAAGTCAATCTCTTGAGCCAATGCTTGACCTGGGATGTAGTAGATGTTTTCCCCGGCAGTTTTGAACTCAGGAGAAAGCACCTTACGGCTATCTGCTGTCGTTACCCCAAAGGCTACCAAGGTTGGCGGTACTGTCAATTCTTCAAAGGTACCAGACATGGAGTCCTTACCACCGATAGATGGCAAACCAAGCTGAATTTGTGCCTCGATAGAACCTAGGAGAGCTGCTACTGGCTGACCAAAACGCTCTGCTTGTTTATCCATACGCTCGAAATACTCTTGGTAAGAGAAACGAGCCTTAGACCAGTTGGCACCAGCAGCAACCAAACGAGCAGTCGCTTCAATAACCGCATAGGCAGCACCGTGGTATGGAGACCATTCTGCTACATATGGGTTGAAACCTTGAGCCATGACTGACGCAGTATGAGTCACACCGTGTTGAACTGGCAATTTTTGCACAGATGCCTCAGTTGGTGTGAGTTGGTAACGACCACCAAGTGGGTGATTAACCGTTGAACGACCAACAGAGCAATCAAAGATAGTCTGCAAGCCTTTTTGACTCGCATGGTTGAGATCAGACAGAACCGCAAGGGTATCAACTTCAAGTGTGTTAGCAGATGTTTGACGCTCTTCTGGGAGTTTGACATCCTTGTCCACAACCTTAGCATCTACGACCACGCGCACACCATTGGTATCAAGGAAACGACGTTCCAAGTCGACAATGGTTTCACCATTCCAGTGCATGACTAGATTTGGTTTTTCCGTCACTGTCGCAACTACAACAGCATCAATATTTTCTTTGTTACATTCCGCAACGAAGGCATCTACATCCTCAGGACGAACCACAACTGCCATCCGTTCTTGAGATTCAGAGATGGCAATTTCGGTACCATTCAAGCCTTGGTATTTAAGAGGCACTTTGTCTAGGTCAATTTCAAGACCGTCTGCCAATTCACCGATAGCTACACAGACACCACCAGCACCAAAGTCATTGGATTTCTTAATAAGACGAGTGACATCGCCATTACGGAAAAGACGTTGAATCTTGCGCTCTTCGATGGCATTCCCTTTTTGAACCTCAGCACCAGCAGTTTCCACGGACTCAACTGTTTGAACCTTAGAAGAACCTGTCGCACCACCGACACCATCACGTCCAGTCTTACCTCCAAGGAGAATAATCACATCTCCCGCTTCCGGTTTTTCACGGACAACATTGCTCTTAGGAGCCGCTCCGACAACAGCACCTAGCTCCATGCGTTTAGCTACAAAGCCTGGGTGGAAGTATTCACGAACGTAGGTTGTTGCAAGTCCAATCTGATTCCCGTAAGAAGAATAACCATGAGCCGCTGTTTTAGAAATGACTTGTTGTGGTAATTTCCCAGCACGAGTTTCCGAAATCGGTGCTGTAATATCACCAGCACCTGAGATACGCATAGCTTGGTAAACATATGAGCGACCTGACAATGGGTCACGAATAGCACCACCGATACAAGTAGCCGCCCCACCAAATGGCTCAATTTCCGTTGGGTGGTTGTGAGTTTCATTCTTGAACATTAGGAGCCATGGCTCTTTCACACCATCAACATCCACTTCGATTTCTACTGAGCAAGCATTGATTTCGTCTGACACTTCCATATCATCCAAACGTCCATTAGCACGCTCATAACGACCGAAAATAGTCGCCATATCCATCAAGGTTTGCGGTTTTTCAGAACGCCCCAAATCCTCACGCATGGCAATATATTTGTCATAGGTCGCCTGCAATTGCTTTTGGAATTTCGATGCGGAGAAGTCAATGTGTTTCAACTCTGTCTCAAAAGTTGTGTGACGGCAGTGGTCAGACCAGTAAGTGTCCAAAACCTTGAGTTCTGTTTCCGTCGGCACGCGCTCGATTGACTTGAAATAGTCTTGGATAAAGAGCAAATCATCCACTTCCATGGCCATCCCTTGCTCAGCCTTGTAGCGAGCAAAGTCTTCTGCTGTATAGCTTTCAAAGAAAGTCAATTTTGGAATGGTCTTGTCTGACTCTGAAAATTCCTGCTTGGCAATCTCTGTCGTGATGTCCTTGAAGCGAGAATCAACTGGGTTGAGCAGATAGTTCTTGACCGCTTCCAACTCAGCCGCATCAATATCTTTATTCACCAAGTAAAGTTGGGCTGTATTAACTGTCACATCACTCGAACTTCCCAACAAAAGCAAGGCTTCTTGTGAAGAAGCTGCACGCTGGTCAAACTGCCCTGGTAGGCTTTCAATCGCAAAGAAAGCATAGTTGGCAAGATCCGCCTGTACAGCAGCTTCATCCAAGACATGGTCTGTCACCTGCTCAGAGAAGATGTGTTTCTCTGCAGGCGCAAACAAGTCCTCAGCCAAGTTAAAGACATCATACACTTGCACGATGCGAATACTTTTCAAGCTTGAAAGTCCCAAGTTATGCTGGAGTTCTCTAACCAAACTCTCTGATTTGACCTGAAAATCAGCCTTTTTTTCAACAAAAATACGTTTATCCATCAATTCTTATTCCTTTATTTCAGCTCTTGCAATGTTTCCAACGACCTTGAGGTTGTTATTTCAAACCTTACAACTTTTCCCAGACAACTTCGTCAACGTCGGTTAATTCACCCAGACCTCTACGGAGTGAAAAGGTCTGGGGACCTTTTCAGCCTGAGTCCTTTTAGTTGAGAGACGAAGGTTTTCCGTTGCTAACAGATTATTTTAGTTCCTGCAACTTTTCCCAAACAATCTCGTAAACGTCGGTTAGTTCTCCCAATCCTCTACGGAAAACATCCTTATCCATGTGGTTGCCATCCGCATCCCACAAACGGCAGTTATCTGGTGAAAATTCGTCTGCCAAGATAATCTTGCCATCCTTATCAAAACCGAACTCTAGCTTAAAGTCAATCAACTTAAGTCCAATCTCAGCAAACCAGACCTTCAAAAGTTCATTGATACGACGCGTTTCTTCCTTCAAGTAGGCAATCTGCTGGTCATCCGCAATCTGTAGGAATTTCACATGTTCGTCATTGATAAACGGGTCATCCAAATCATCATTTTTGTAGTAAAATTCGACAATCGGAGTCTCCAAGGCGATTCCCTCATCCACACCAAAACGTTTTGAAAAGGAACCAGCTGTATAGTTGCGAAGCACAACTTCCAAAGGAATAATCTTAACCTTTTTATTGAGTTGTTCCGTGTCTGAAAGCTTCTCCACAAAGTGAGTCGCCACACCAGCCGCATTTAATTTCTCAAAAATAAAAGATGAAATCTGATTATTCAACACTCCCTTGCCTGCAATCTGCTCCTTCTTGACACCATTGAAAGCAGTAGCCTGGTCCTTGTAAGTTGAAATAATGAGATTTTCATCCTCAGTTGTATAGATATCCTTGGCTTTTCCCGAATAGATCAGTTGTTTTGACATTTTAAAGTTCGCCTTTCGTTTTACTTGAGCACATTCTACCATAAAAAACCTAAAATTACAAGAATTTAACCGAATAAATAACGTAGTAACTTCAAAAATCATAAAGAAAAACTGCAAGATAGACTCTTCTTACAGTTTTAAAATCATTTATCCTCTGAAAAACACGAACATTACTCTTTGTTCAAAAATTGATCCAAATAATAACGCAGGTAACTTTTCTTGCCCGTAATCATCTGCAGGCGACCTTCCACCCCGTACCGAAGTTTTTCAGCCTGCTCCGAAGTTAGATTAGTCTCCGCCTCGATTTTAAAGAAATTCCCTTTTTCAGTCTTAGTAGCTGTCGCATCAATACTTGTAATAGTAGAATCTAGGAAAATTTGATTCTTGGCATCATGAGTCGTAGTATAGCGAACAGAATCACCGACCTTGATCCTTGCTACATCTTTTGAACTAAGATAAGCTGTTAGTTTGGCTTGCCCTTCTTTTTCCAAGGACGGATAGAGTTGGGCTAGTAAGGCGCCTTCTGCTACCATGGTAGAATCACTGGTCTCAGGATTAAGGTGAAGCACCCCATCCTCACTAGCCGTAATTTTCCCCTTGTCTAAAAGATTTCCCTGAACCTTCTTACCCGATTCTGCCTCCAAAATTTTCTGGTCTAGAAGGGTCAATTCCTGACCAACCTTAGCCAAATGTTGGGATTTAAGGGACTCTAATTGACTACTTAAACCAGACGCATAGGCTTGCTGGGTACCTGAACCTGCATACTGAACACGGTAAGTAGCAAGACTGGATTCTAACTGAGAGAGCTGTGCTTCTACCTGAGCAACAGCCTGAGCCTTAGATTGCGGATTTTCCTCGCCCTGAGACTTATAGGACTGGTAGAGAGAGTAGGCTAGATTCTGACTGGCCAAGGAAGCACCTGTTTCAATAGCTGACTTAGCTGTCTGGTAATCGCGAATTTTAGCCTCTGTTTGGCTGATGAGGTTGCCGATTTCGGCTTGGGTTTGGCTAGCTGCTGCATTCTGGGATGCAATGGTCTCATTTTGTTGCGATGTACTAGCCCTAAGACTGCCTGCTTGACTGATGTAGTCGCGAAAGGTGGCTTGGTAGCCAAACTTATCCTCCTCTGGAAAGTGGTTCTCCCCTTCTTGCAGGCTCTTTTGCAAATACTCCAATTGCTTTTTCTGATCCTTGAGCATGTCCAACTGACTAGCATAGGCCTCCGCTTGGACACCCTCTGCCCCTTCCTGGTATTGAACCAAAAGATCCCCCTTTTTAACCAGCTTATTTTCTTCCAGATGATTGACAAGAATGCGATTGTTACTAGTTGACTGGATATTTGCAAGGATACGACTAGGCTCTACAGTAGCTCTAGTAGACAAACTCATCTCCTTCTCTGCCAAAGTTGCAAAGCCAAGCAAAAACACGAGCAGAAGGAACATGGGCACAATCACCCGACTGGAAAAATTATGGTAACGACGATTATAAAACTCCGCACTTTCTAAAAATTCTGGTTTCATCCTCTCCTCTTTCTAGCTATTCACCAAATGGGCGTAAAAGCCACCCTGTGCAAGCAAATCAGCATGCTTTCCTTCTTCAACAATCTTGCCCTGATCCAAGACAACAACTTTCTCTGTCCGCTCAGCAATGGTCAAACGGTGAGCAATGAAAATCAAGGTCTTGTCTAAAGCCATCAGATTATCCACAATCCGCTTCTCTGTCAGAATATCCAAACTGCTGGTCGCCTCATCCAAAATCAAGACCGGCGCATCTGTCAAGAGAGCACGCGCCAGAGCAATTCTCTGACGTTGACCACCTGAGATCCCTGCCCCATCCGAAGTCAACTCTGTCTGATAATTCAGTGGCATACGCTCGATATCCTCCCGAATCTCTGCCAATTCGACCGCCCGTAAGATATCCTCTTGAGTCGTCCCCTCCTTGGCTCCAAGGAGAAGATTGTCCAAAATCGTTCCGTTAAAGACATAGGGCTGCTGAGGCAGATAATTGATATACTGGCGCAGGGCTTTTTTATCAATCTGATTGAGATTGACACCACCCAGACTAATCTCTCCCTGACTTGGGTCGTAAAAATTAACCATCATCTTGGCCAATGTCGTCTTACCTGACCCTGAAATCCCCACAAAAGTCACCTTAGAACCCTGCGGAATAGTCAAATTGATATCTGACAAGACATCTCGACCATAGCCATACTTGTAGGAAACCTGCTTGAAGGTCATATCTCCCTTCATCAAGCTCAAATCCTCAACCGTTTTCTTCTCCTCAAACTCCGAAGCTACCAGATATACTTCATTTAGACGGTTATTGGCAACCTGCGCTGTCTGAAGTTTGGTTTGCAGGTTGATGATATTTTCCAAAGGATTGGTAAAGTAAACCAGCAAGGTATTATAGGTAATCAACTGCCCCAAACTCATCTTGCTATCCATGACCAGAACAGCTCCCATCCAGAGAATGCCTACATTGAGCAAGAGATGGGCAACTTTTTTCAGAGCCTTTTGCTGACTCTCTGCTCGACTATAGATAAAGGACTTCTTCAGATAATTCACAAATTCCTTGTCAATTTTTTGGTAACGCTGACTTTCACTGGTCAAGGACTTGATGGTCTCAATACCATTGATGTCCTCAATGATAGAAGAAGACAGAACCGCATTGGCTTCCATGGTATCCCGATTCATCTTTTCAAACGGCTTCATAAAGGCAAAGATGATCACTGTATAGATAGGAAGTGCCAATAAGGTCATGAAAAAGAGATTGGTATTTTGTGAAAATAAAACAAGAGAAATAATGACAACCGTTGACACATCTAGGAAAATCGAAAGAATGGTCGAAGCCAGCGCATCAATGATACTGTTAGCATCTGTAAAACGAGACACGATTTCCCCTGTCCTGCGTGTCGCAAAAAAGGACATAGGCAGGTGAAAAACATGTTTGATATAGGATAAAATCACGTCAATCGACAAGCGTTGCCCCAAAACAAGTAAGAGATACTCCTGAGCGTAAGACAAGATCTGCTGGAGAATATAGACGATGACCAGTCCAATAGAAATAATCCCAAGCGTCGAACGCATCTGATCTGGCACATAGGTATCAATGATAGACTGCAGATAATAAGAACCCACAATGTTAATCAGGGTCACCAAAAGTGTCGCTAGGACGATGTTGGCAATCAAGCCACGCTGCTTCACTAATATAGGGATAAAAGAGAGCAGGCCATTCTTTTGATCCTTATGAGGCTTGTAGTCTGGACTAGGTGCCATAAAAAGAGTCACTCCTGTCCATTCTTCCGCAAAACGCTCACGTGGCAGTTTGGTCAATTTCACCCCAGGATCTGGATCGGCAATATGAATGCTATCCTTATCCTGACCAATTACCACATAGTAGTGGAGCAATTTTCCTTCCTTAAGCACATGAGCAACAAAAGGAAAGGTCAAATCTGGCAAGTCAAAAAGCGTCATATCCGCCTTAATGGCTCGCGTCTCAAAACCAATCTCCTCTGCCACCTTGACCAAGCCCAAAGCCGTCGTCCCATCCATGGTCGTCTTAGCCAATTCTCGCAAGTGAGCCAAAGAATAATAGCTACCATAGTAGCCAAAAACCATGGCTAATGAAGCTACACCGCAGTCCATCTGATCCACCTGCGAACGATAATGACGTTTCCCAAATTTCATCTTCATCTCCTTTTTCCTAATACTCAATGAAAATCAAAGAGCAAACTAGGAAACTAGCCGCAGGCTGCTCAAAACACTGTTTTGAGGTTGTAGATAGGACTGACGAAGTCAGTCACATATATACGGCAAGGCGACGTTGACGTGGTTTGAATTTGATTTTCGAAGAGT
>NZ_JVLX01000070.1:0-1369 GCF_001070815.1 Streptococcus pseudopneumoniae
TATCAATTCCTTACGAACGCTTGACTGAGGTTAGCTCTGATCTCTATACAGATCAAACTCAGCTGAAACAGTCAGGTCGTGCAGGTTCTAAGACTGTTGTGAAGCTATACCAAACACTGGATGGCGTGAAAACAGACAAGGTTCTCTCTGTCCGTGAGGAAAATATAGTTGCCTCTCAACCCGAGATTATCCTAGTTGGTACTAAGCCTATTAAGAGTCGAGAAAGCGTTGTTAGCACAGAAGAAATCGCACCAGTACTTGTGTACCGAGAAGACCCTTCACTCCTGAAAGGCCAAAGTCAGACTGTTCAAGGTCGTGCAGGTCAGCGTAAGATTATCACTATCTATGAAACAGACCACGGTATACGTACTGGAATGATCCTCTCTCAAACCAGTGAAATTGTGCAAGAAGCAACCCCAACAATCATCTATCAGGGGGCGAAGGTTATCGGTCGTACTCTGCCAGAAGATGGTCCTCTATCTCCAATAGTTGAAACACCAAGTGTGGAAACCCGTATAGAGGAGACTGACTTTACTACTGAATATAGGAATAGTGCTAGCTTACCAAAAGGTCAAACTAAGGTCTTGATTGTAGGAGAGAAAGGTCAGCGTACCATCATTACAGAAATTAGTAGTGACAATGGTGTAGAAACACGTCGTGTGCTATCTAACAATATTACCAAAGAACCGATTAATCAAGTTGTCTTAATAGGAATCAAAGCTGTAGAAGGGGAAGAAGAAGTTCGTGAAACGATATCAATTCCTTACGAACGCTTGACTGAGGTTAGCTCTGATCTCTATACAGATCAAACTCAGCTGAAACAGTCAGGTCGTGCAGGTTCTAAGACTGTTGTGAAGCTATACCAAACACTGGATGGCGTGAAAACAGACAAGGTTCTCTCTGTCCGTGAGGAAAATATAGTTGCCTCTCAACCCGAGATTATCCTAGTTGGTACTAAGCCTATTAAGAGTCGAGAAAGCGTTGTTAGCACAGAAGAAATCGCACCAGTACTTGTGTACCGAGAAGACCCTTCACTCCTGAAAGGCCAAAGTCAGACTGTTCAAGGTCGTGCAGGTCAGCGTAAGATTATCACTATCTATGAAACAGACCACGGTATACGTACTGGAATGATCCTCTCTCAAACCAGTGAAATTGTGCAAGAAGCAACCCCAACAATCATCTATCAGGGGGCGAAGGTTATCGGTCGTACTCTGCCAGAAGATGGTCCTCTATCTCCAATAGTTGAAACACCAAGTGTGGAAACCCGTATAGAGGAGACTGACTTTACTACTGAATATAGGAATAGTGCTAGCTTACCAAAAGGTCAAACTAAGGTCTTGATTGTAGGAGAGAAAGGTCAGCGTACCAT
>NZ_JVLX01000071.1:0-13500 GCF_001070815.1 Streptococcus pseudopneumoniae
AAAAAAGTTTCAAAAAAGTGTTGACAAGCGAAAGCGACTGTGATATACTAATATAGTTGTCACTTGAGAGAAGCAAGTGACAAAGACCTTTGAAAACTGAACAAGACGAACCAATGTGCAGGGCACTACAACTAAGGTTGTAGTACTGAACAATGAAAAAACAATAAATCTGTCAGTGACAGAAATGAGTGAGAACTCAAACTTTTAATGAGAGTTTGATCCTGGCTCAGGACGAACGCTGGCGGCGTGCCTAATACATGCAAGTAGAACGCTGAAAGAGGAGCTTGCTTCTCTGGATGAGTTGCGAACGGGTGAGTAACGCGTAGGTAACCTGCCTGGTAGCGGGGGATAACTATTGGAAACGATAGCTAATACCGCATAAGAGTAGATGTTGCATGACATTTGCTTAAAAGGTGCAATTGCATCACTACCAGATGGACCTGCGTTGTATTAGCTAGTTGGTGGGGTAACGGCTCACCAAGGCGACGATACATAGCCGACCTGAGAGGGTGATCGGCCACACTGGGACTGAGACACGGCCCAGACTCCTACGGGAGGCAGCAGTAGGGAATCTTCGGCAATGGACGGAAGTCTGACCGAGCAACGCCGCGTGAGTGAAGAAGGTTTTCGGATCGTAAAGCTCTGTTGTAAGAGAAGAACGAGTGTGAGAGTGGAAAGTTCACACTGTGACGGTATCTTACCAGAAAGGGACGGCTAACTACGTGCCAGCAGCCGCGGTAATACGTAGGTCCCGAGCGTTGTCCGGATTTATTGGGCGTAAAGCGAGCGCAGGCGGTTAGATAAGTCTGAAGTTAAAGGCTGTGGCTTAACCATAGTACGCTTTGGAAACTGTTTAACTTGAGTGCAAGAGGGGAGAGTGGAATTCCATGTGTAGCGGTGAAATGCGTAGATATATGGAGGAACACCGGTGGCGAAAGCGGCTCTCTGGCTTGTAACTGACGCTGAGGCTCGAAAGCGTGGGGAGCAAACAGGATTAGATACCCTGGTAGTCCACGCCGTAAACGATGAGTGCTAGGTGTTAGACCCTTTCCGGGGTTTAGTGCCGCAGCTAACGCATTAAGCACTCCGCCTGGGGAGTACGACCGCAAGGTTGAAACTCAAAGGAATTGACGGGGGCCCGCACAAGCGGTGGAGCATGTGGTTTAATTCGAAGCAACGCGAAGAACCTTACCAGGTCTTGACATCCCTCTGACCGCTCTAGAGATAGAGTTTTCCTTCGGGACAGAGGTGACAGGTGGTGCATGGTTGTCGTCAGCTCGTGTCGTGAGATGTTGGGTTAAGTCCCGCAACGAGCGCAACCCCTATTGTTAGTTGCCATCATTCAGTTGGGCACTCTAGCGAGACTGCCGGTAATAAACCGGAGGAAGGTGGGGATGACGTCAAATCATCATGCCCCTTATGACCTGGGCTACACACGTGCTACAATGGCTGGTACAACGAGTCGCAAGCCGGTGACGGCAAGCTAATCTCTTAAAGCCAGTCTCAGTTCGGATTGTAGGCTGCAACTCGCCTACATGAAGTCGGAATCGCTAGTAATCGCGGATCAGCACGCCGCGGTGAATACGTTCCCGGGCCTTGTACACACCGCCCGTCACACCACGAGAGTTTGTAACACCCGAAGTCGGTGAGGTAACCTTTTAGGAGCCAGCCGCCTAAGGTGGGATAGATGATTGGGGTGAAGTCGTAACAAGGTAGCCGTATCGGAAGGTGCGGCTGGATCACCTCCTTTCTAAGGATAAGGAACTGCGCATTGGTCTTGTTTAGTCTTGAGAGGTCTTGTGGGGCCTTAGCTCAGCTGGGAGAGCGCCTGCTTTGCACGCAGGAGGTCAGCGGTTCGATCCCGCTAGGCTCCATTGGTGAGAGATCACCAAGTAATGCACATTGAAAATTGAATATCTATATCAAATAGTAACAAGAAAATAAACCGAAAACGCTGTAGTATTAATAAGAGTTTATGACTGAAAGGTCAGAAAATAAGGTTAAGTTAATAAGGGCGCACGGTGGATGCCTTGGCACTAGGAGCCGAAGAAGGACGTGACAAACGACGATATGCCTTGGGTAGCTGTAAGTAAGCGATGATCCAGGGATTTCCGAATGGGGGAACCCAACAGGTACTACCTGTTACCCGCATCTGTTAAGGATGTGAGGAGGAAGACGCAGTGAACTGAAACATCTAAGTAGCTGCAGGAAGAGAAAGCAAAAGCGATTGCCTTAGTAGCGGCGAGCGAAACGGCAGAAGGGCAAACCGAAGAGTTTACTCTTCGGGGTTGTAGGACTGCAATGTGGACTCAAAGATTATAGAAGAATGATTTGGGAAGATCAGCCAAAGAGAGTAATAGCCTCGTATTTAAAATAGTCTTTGTACCTAGCAGTATCCTGAGTACGGCGGGACACGTGAAATCCCGTCGGAATCTGGGAGGACCATCTCCCAACCCTAAATACTCCCTAGTGACCGATAGTGAACCAGTACCGTGAGGGAAAGGTGAAAAGCACCCCGGGAGGGGAGTGAAATAGAACCTGAAACCGTGTGCCTACAACAAGTTCGAGCCCGTTAATGGGTGAGAGCGTGCCTTTTGTAGAATGAACCGGCGAGTTACGTTATGATGCGAGGTTAAGTTGAAGAGACGGAGCCGTAGGGAAACCGAGTCTGAATAGGGCGGATTAGTATCATGACGTAGACCCGAAACCATGTGACCTACCCATGAGCAGGTTGAAGGTGCGGTAAGACGCACTGGAGGACCGAACCAGGGCACGTTGAAAAGTGCTTGGATGACTTGTGGGTAGCGGAGAAATTCCAAACGAACTTGGAGATAGCTGGTTCTCTCCGAAATAGCTTTAGGGCTAGCGTCGACATTAGAGATTCTTGGAGGTAGAGCACTGTTTGGGTGAGGGGTCCATCCCGGATTACCAATCTCAGATAAACTCCGAATGCCAATGAATTATGGTCGGCAGTCAGACTGCGAGTGCTAAGATCCGTAGTCGAAAGGGAAACAGCCCAGACCACCAGCTAAGGTCCCAAAATAATTGTTAAGTGGAAAAGGATGTGGGGTTGCACAGACAACTAGGATGTTAGCTTAGAAGCAGCTATTCATTCAAAGAGTGCGTAATAGCTCACTAGTCGAGTGACCCTGCGCCGAAAATGTACCGGGGCTAAAACAATTTACCGAAGCTGTGGATACCTTTATAGGTATGGTAGGAGAGCGTTCTATGTGTGAAGAAGGTGTACCGTGAGGAGCGCTGGAACGCATAGAAGTGAGAATGCCGGTATGAGTAGCGAAAGACAGGTGAGAATCCTGTCCACCGTAAGACTAAGGTTTCCAGGGGAAGGCTCGTCCGCCCTGGGTTAGTCGGGACCTAAGGAGAGACCGAAAGGTGTATCCGATGGACAACAGGTTGATATTCCTGTACTAGAGTATGTAGTGATGGAGGGACGCAGTAGGCTAACTAAAGCAGACGATTGGAAGTGTCTGTCTAAGCAGTGAGGTGTGAATTGAGTCAAATGCTTAGTTCTATAACATTGAGCTGTGATGGGGAGCGAAGTTTAGTAGCGAAGTTAGTGACGTCACACTGCCAAGAAAAGCTTCTAGCGTTAAACATACTCTACCCGTACCGCAAACCGACACAGGTAGTCGAGGCGAGTAGCCTCAGGTGAGCGAGAGAACTCTCGTTAAGGAACTCGGCAAAATGACCCCGTAACTTCGGGAGAAGGGGTGCTGACTTTACGTCAGCCGCAGTGAATAGGCCCAAGCAACTGTTTATCAAAAACACAGCTCTCTGCTAAATCGTAAGATGATGTATAGGGGGTGACGCCTGCCCGGTGCTGGAAGGTTAAGAGGAGTGCTTAGCGTAAGCGAAGGTATGAATTGAAGCCCCAGTAAACGGCGGCCGTAACTATAACGGTCCTAAGGTAGCGAAATTCCTTGTCGGGTAAGTTCCGACCCGCACGAAAGGCGTAATGATTTGGGCACTGTCTCAACGAGAGACTCGGTGAAATTTTAGTACCTGTGAAGATGCAGGTTACCCGCGACAGGACGGAAAGACCCCATGGAGCTTTACTGCAGTTTGATATTGAGTGTCTGTACCACATGTACAGGATAGGTAGGAGTCTATGAGATCGGGACGCCAGTTTCGAAGGAGACGTTGTTGGGATACTACCCTTGTGTTATGGCCACTCTAACCCGGATAGGTGATCCCTATCGGAGACAGTGTCTGACGGGCAGTTTGACTGGGGCGGTCGCCTCCTAAAAGGTAACGGAGGCGCCCAAAGGTTCCCTCAGAATGGTTGGAAATCATTCGCAGAGTGTAAAGGTATAAGGGAGCTTGACTGCGAGAGCTACAACTCGAGCAGGGACGAAAGTCGGGCTTAGTGATCCGGTGGTTCCGTATGGAAGGGCCATCGCTCAACGGATAAAAGCTACCCTGGGGATAACAGGCTTATCTCCCCCAAGAGTTCACATCGACGGGGAGGTTTGGCACCTCGATGTCGGCTCGTCGCATCCTGGGGCTGTAGTCGGTCCCAAGGGTTGGGCTGTTCGCCCATTAAAGCGGCACGCGAGCTGGGTTCAGAACGTCGTGAGACAGTTCGGTCCCTATCCGTCGCGGGCGTAGGAAATTTGAGAGGATCTGCTCCTAGTACGAGAGGACCAGAGTGGACTTACCGCTGGTGTACCAGTTGTCTTGCCAAAGGCATCGCTGGGTAGCTATGTAGGGAAGGGATAAACGCTGAAAGCATCTAAGTGTGAAACCCACCTCAAGATGAGATTTCCCATGATTTTATATCAGTAAGAGCCCTGAGAGATGATCAGGTAGATAGGTTAGAAGTGGAAGTGTGGCGACACATGTAGCGGACTAATACTAATAGCTCGAGGACTTATCCAAAGTAACTGAGAATACGAAAGCGAACGGTTTTCTTGGTTTGAATAGATATTCAATTTTGAGTAGGTATTACTCAGAGTTAAGTGACGATAGCCTAGGAGATACACCTGTACCCATGCCGAACACAGAAGTTAAGCCCTAGAACGCCGGAAGTAGTTGGGGGTTGCCCCCTGTGAGATATGGAAGTCGCTTAGCTCTAATCCGCCATAGCTCAGTTGGTAGTAGCGCATGACTGTTAATCATGATGTCGTAGGTTCGAGTCCTACTGGCGGAGTAGTTAATTAAAGGAGGTTTCGGCCTCTTTTTTGTTATATAATTAATAATCTATCTCGCTTCATTAGATGCGAGATATTTTTATTGACGATAGAAGTTTCAGACACCATCATTTTCGAGCACTGATAGCACTTAAAACAACGCTCTCTTAACTTACGCAATCAGGTCAAGATGGGGTGTCGTAGTTCAGTTTAGCGAGGATTTCCTTATGTGTACCCCTATTGATGATATCCATAATTTAGAAATTAGGGTCTGTAAGCTCTAGTAATTTTGTGATAAAGTGTAATTGTTCCATATGATTCTTTCTAATGATGGTTTGGTGCTTTTTCGTTATAAATCTTATGGAATTTTTTCTACCCTAAAATAGGTTCTATAATACCCATAGAGGACAAATATTATAGTTGCTTTTCTTTTTAATAATTATTAAGTGCTTCATTTCTATTCAATCACTTTATATTTTAAACTGAGAAAGATTCAATGCACAGGATGATTTATAATATAGTAACCGTAAAGGATAATTTTTGTAAATCATTTATATGAAATTTTTTATTTTTAAGGATTTAATAGTTTGTTTTTGATGTAAGATATTTGTTCTTATTCTGTCAATTTTTTCTATTTGTTATCTTGTTGAGGTTGGTATTTTAACAATTCAGGAATTGATAGTGAATGTGTAAAATTTTTTGTTAGAATAAGGTCATAAAAAGTAAAGGAGTATATATTTATGCTACAAAGTATTTATGATCAGATGACAGATTTCTATGACAGTCTCGAAGAAGAGTATGCTACTTTCTTTGGTGATAGTTGGGACTGGGAACATTTTCATTTTAAATTTTTAATTTATTATTTAGTGAGATATGGCATTGGGTGTCGTAGAGATTTTATTGTTTACCATTATCGTGTTGCTTATCGTTTGTATCTTGAAAAATTGATAATGAATCAGGGATTTATTTCTTGTTGAGATAGTTTGACAAAATTTCCGAACAAATTTACTTTTTTTATAGAATTATAATAACAAATAGCTGGTTATTTTTCTAAATCATTTTTTAATAGTTGGAAATAGCAAATCTTTCTATTGTTTCTTCTTGATAAAAAGGCGATTTTTTCTTATAATAAATTGTAAGATATAATTGCAGGTGAGAGTCCTGCCATGTATGTGAGAAAGGAAGAGCCTGAGGGCTCAGACAAGATTATGACTTCAGTTGTTGTTGTAGGTACCCAATGGGGTGATGAAGGTAAAGGGAAGATTACAGATTTCCTTTCAGCGAATGCAGAAGTGATTGCGCGTTACCAAGGTGGTGATAATGCAGGTCACACGATTGTGATTGATGGTAAGAAGTTTAAATTGCACTTGATTCCATCTGGGATTTTCTTCCCTGAAAAAATCTCTGTTATTGGGAATGGTATGGTTGTAAATCCTAAATCTCTTGTAAAAGAGTTGAGCTATCTTCATGAGGAGGGTGTGACAACTGATAACTTGCGTATTTCTGATAGAGCGCATGTTATTTTGCCTTATCATATCGAGTTGGATCGTCTGCAAGAAGAAGCTAAGGGCGACAATAAGATTGGTACGACAATTAAGGGAATTGGTCCAGCTTATATGGACAAGGCTGCTCGTGTTGGGATTCGTATTGCCGATCTTTTGGATAAAGATATTTTCCGTGAGCGTTTAGAACGTAACCTTGCTGAGAAGAATCGTCTTTTTGAAAAATTGTATGACAGTAAAGCGATTGCTTTCGATGATATTTTTGAAGAGTATTACGAATATGGTCAACAAATCAAGAAATATGTGACAGATACATCTGTAATCTTGAATGATGCGCTTGATAACGGTAAACGTGTGCTTTTTGAAGGTGCACAAGGTGTTATGCTAGATATCGACCAAGGTACCTATCCATTTGTTACTTCTTCAAACCCTGTGGCTGGTGGTGTGACAATTGGTTCTGGTGTTGGTCCAAGTAAGATTGACAAGGTTGTAGGTGTATGTAAGGCTTATACCAGTCGTGTAGGAGACGGTCCTTTCCCAACTGAGTTGTTTGATGAAGTGGGAGAACGTATCCGTGAAGTAGGTCATGAATATGGTACAACAACTGGTCGTCCACGCCGTGTGGGTTGGTTTGACTCAGTTGTGATGCGTCATAGCCGCCGTGTTTCTGGTATCACCAACCTTTCATTGAACTCTATCGATGTTTTGAGCGGTTTGGATACTGTGAAAATCTGTGTGGCCTATGATCTTGATGGTCAACGTATTGACTACTATCCAGCTAGTCTTGAGCAATTGAAACGTTGCAAGCCTATCTATGAAGAGTTACCAGGTTGGTCAGAAGATATCACTGGCGTTCGTAATTTGGAAGATCTTCCTGAGAATGCGCGTAACTACGTTCGTCGTGTGAGTGAATTGGTTGGCGTTCGTATTTCTACTTTCTCAGTAGGCCCTGGTCGTGAACAAACAAATATTTTAGAAAGTGTTTGGTCCTAAGAGATTTTTAAGATTTGTTTAAGATAGGTCGGGTATACTATAGACAGTTACAAGAAGACCTCCTAACTTGTTGTAACAAATATCCTAAACTTTTCTTTTTCATAATAATCTCCCTATAGAGTCACCGCATTCGGTGGCTTTTTTTGTCTTGAGATTCATGATATAATAATAAAACTGACAAGTAGAAAAAGGGAAATTGATGAATTATACAGTTGAAGAAAAAGAAGTCTTTATGAGGAAAGCTTTGAGAGAGGCTGAGATTGCTCTTGAACACGATGAAATTCCAATTGGTTGTGTGATTGTCAAGGATGGAGAAATCATTGGTCGTGGGCATAATGCGCGTGAGGAGTTGCAACGAGCGGTTATGCATGCGGAAATTATGGCTATAGAAAATGCGAACCTAAGTGAGGAGAGCTGGCGCTTGCTGGATTGCACGCTTTTTGTGACCATTGAGCCTTGTGTCATGTGTAGTGGGGCGATTGGACTTGCCCGCATTCCAAACGTGGTCTATGGGGCTAAAAACCAGAAATTTGGCGCTGCTGGGAGTTTGTATGATATCTTGACAGATGAGCGTCTCAATCATCGTGTGGAGGTTGAAACGGGAATTTTGGAAGATGAATGTGCAGCTATTATGCAGGATTTTTTTAGAAATAGACGGAAAAAATAATTTTGCTTTTAAAATGAATAGGAATGTGATATAATAAATAGTGGAGCAACAGTTCTGCGTGAAGCGGGTCAGGGGAGGAATCCAGCAGCCCTAAGCGATTTGAATTGTGTGCTCTTTTTTTCGTGCTTTTTCCGAATAAATAAGATAGAATAATCTAGAATAAATGATAATAGAAAAGAGAAGATGATGAAAATTCGTGGTTTTGAATTGGTTTCTACTTTTACAGATGAAAATTTATTGCCCAAGCGTGAGACAGCGCATGCGGCTGGTTACGACTTAAAGGTTGCTGTGCGCACAGTTATTGCGCCAGGAGAGATTGTTCTCGTCCCGACAGGGGTTAAGGCTTATATGCAGCCGACTGAGGTTCTCTACCTCTATGATCGTTCTTCAAATCCTCGTAAGAAGGGTCTGGTCTTGATTAACTCGGTTGGGGTCATTGATGGGGATTATTATGGAAATCCTGGGAATGAAGGGCATATTTTTGCTCAGATGAAGAATATCACAGACCAAGAGGTTGTTCTTGAAGTTGGGGAACGTGTGGTCCAGGCTGTCTTTGCTCCTTTCTTAATTGCAGATGGAGATGTGGCTGATGGCGTGCGAACTGGTGGATTTGGATCGACTGGGCACTAGGATGAAGATTATCTTTGTACGTCACGGGGAGCCAGATTATCGTGAGTTAGAGGAGCGTTCTTATACGGGATTTGGTATAGATTTGGCACCCTTGTCTGATAAGGGACGGCAGCAAGCCCAGAAACTGAGCACCAATCCTTTACTCCCTTCAGCTGAACTAATCATATCTTCTGCAGTCACAAGAGCTTTAGAAACGGCTTCTTATGTGGCCTGTGCTACGGGCCTTCCTTTGAGAGTGGAGCCTTTATTACATGAATGGCAGGTCTATGGAACTGGAATAGAAAACTTTGAAACAGCTAGAAGCCTGTTTTTAGAAAACAAGGGGGAGTTGCTTCCTAATAGTCCTATTCAATATGAGACAGCTGAAGAGATGAAGTCTCGTTTCCTAGAATGCATGGCTAAGTATCGAGATTACCAGACCGTGATAGTGGTAAGTCACAATATGCTTATGCGCCAGTTTGTGCCAAATGAGAAGATTGATTTTTGCCAAGTGATTGAGTGTGAGTTAGAGGTATAGAAAGAGGTTTATCATCGTAAAGAAAAAAGCGACATTTGTATGTCAAAATTGTGGGTATAATTCCCCTAAATATCTGGGACGTTGCCCTAACTGTGGATCTTGGTCTTCTTTTGTAGAAGAGGTTGAGGTTGCCGAGGTCAAGAATGCGCGTGTGTCCTTGACAGGTGAGAAAACCAAGCCCATGAAACTGGCTGAAGTGACCTCCATCAATGTCAATCGAACCAAGACAGAGATGGAGGAATTCAACCGTGTACTTGGAGGAGGAGTGGTACCAGGAAGTCTCGTCCTCATCGGTGGGGATCCTGGGATTGGGAAATCAACCCTTCTCCTACAAGTTTCAACCCAGTTGTCCCAAGTGGGGACAGTTCTCTACGTTAGTGGGGAGGAGTCTGCTCAGCAGATTAAACTACGTGCAGAGCGCTTGGGTGATATTGATAGCGAGTTTTATCTCTATGCAGAGACCAATATGCAGAGTGTTCGAGCAGAGGTGGAGCGCATCCAGCCAGACTTCCTCATTATTGACTCTATCCAGACCATTATGTCTCCTGAGATTTCAGGGGTGCAGGGGTCTGTTTCTCAGGTGCGTGAGGTGACGGCTGAACTGATGCAGCTAGCTAAGACTAATAACATCGCCATCTTTATCGTAGGGCATGTAACCAAGGAAGGAACCTTGGCTGGGCCTCGTATGTTGGAGCATATGGTGGATACGGTGCTTTACTTTGAAGGGGAGCGTCACCACACCTTCCGTATCTTGAGAGCGGTCAAAAACCGTTTTGGCTCCACTAATGAGATTGGGATTTTTGAGATGCAGTCAGGTGGCTTGGTTGAGGTCCTCAATCCGAGTCAGGTTTTCCTAGAGGAGCGTTTGGATGGAGCAACTGGCTCGTCAATCGTTGTGACCATGGAAGGGACGCGTCCTATTCTTGCAGAAGTGCAGGCTTTGGTAACACCGACTATGTTTGGAAATGCCAAGCGTACGACGACAGGGCTTGATTTTAATCGTGCGAGTTTGATTATGGCTGTTTTGGAAAAACGGGCAGGTCTTCTCTTGCAAAATCAGGATGCCTATCTCAAATCTGCTGGCGGTGTCAAATTGGATGAACCTGCCATTGACTTGGCGGTTGCAGTTGCCATTGCTTCTAGTTACAAAGACAAGCCAACCAACCCTCAGGAATGTTTTGTAGGCGAGCTGGGTTTGACAGGGGAGATTCGGCGCGTGAATCGTATCGAACAACGCATCAACGAAGCTGCTAAACTGGGATTTACCAAGATTTATGTACCTAAGAATTCCTTAACAGGAATCACTCCACCCAAGGAAATACAGGTCATTGGGGTGACAACGATTCAGGAAGTTTTGAAAAAGGTCTTTGCATAATCCGTGACAAATCCTCATAAAAATGATAAGATAGGAGAAATATTTGACTATCAAATTTTCAAGGAGGGAATCGTGTCGTATTTTGAACAGTTTATGCAAGCCAATCAGGCTTATGTTGCCCTACATGGGCAGTTAAATCTGCCACTTAAACCCAAAACCAGAGTAGCTATTGTGACCTGTATGGACTCACGTTTGCACGTTGCGCAAGCTCTGGGCTTGGCACTTGGGGATGCTCATATCTTGCGGAATGCAGGTGGTCGGGTGACCGAGGACATGATTCGTTCGCTAGTTATTTCCCAGCAACAGATGGGGACAAGAGAGATTGTGGTGTTGCACCATACAGACTGTGGTGCTCAGACTTTTGAAAATGGTCCTTTTCAGGAGTATTTAAAAGAGGAACTAGGTGTCGATGTGTCAGACCAGGACTTTTTGCCCTTCCAAGATATAGAGGAAAGTGTACGCGAGGATATGCAACTCCTTATCGATTCTCCCCTAATACCAGACGATGTCATTATCTCTGGTGCCATTTACGATGTGGATACAGGAAGTATGACAGTCGTAGAATTGTAAAAAATTCATTTAGAAAGAAAGTGTATGAAGAAAAACAGTATTTTATTTATTTTTATCTTATTGCTATGTATTGGTTTGCAGTATGAAACTATCTACTATACGGACGGTTCGATGTCAGGTGCGGAATATGGACTGATGGGAGTTTCTATCTTTCTAGCTCTCTTTTACATGATTCCGGCTCTTTATTTTCTTTTCCGTATTGGGAAAAAATGGGAATTGCCAAAGAACTCCTTGATCTTGTCTTTATTAGGAGGAATGTTCCTTTCAGGCTGGCTTTCTAGCTTTGCTAATACCTACATCCATGATTTACTGGGGGTTCTTTTCCCAGATAGTGCATTTTTAAATGCCTTTGAAAGTGCTATTGTGGCTCCTTTGGTAGAAGAAACCTTGAAATTATTGCCACTTATCTTTGTTTTAGCTTTGATTCCTGTGCGAAAATTAAAATCTTTGTTTTTACTGGGGATTGCTTCTGGTTTGGGATTCCAAATGATTGAGGATATTGGTTACATTCGTACGGATTTGCCAGAGGGCTTTGACTTTACTATTTCGAGAATTTTAGAGCGTATCATCTCAGGAATTGCCTCTCACTGGACTTTTTCAGGTCTAGCTGTAGTAGGTGTTTACTTGCTTTACAGAGCCTATAAAGGGCAGAAGATTGGCAAGAAACAGGGGCTTATTTTCCTAGGTCTAGCCTTGGGAACTCATTTCTTGTTTAACTCTCCTTTTGTTGAATTGGAGACAGAGTTGCCTTTAGCGATTCCAGTGGTTACGGCTATTACTCTCTATGGTTTTTATCAGGCTTATCGTTTTGTTGAGAAGCACAATGAGTTGATGAACTAGAATATTTTTTAAAAGAATGATGCAAGGGTACAAATATGCTGCCCTTCTTTTATTTTTGATTGAAAAATAGTGCAAAAAGCGCTACAATGGTAAATGGAAAAATCTTGTGAAAAGCACAAGCGATACATATATACCGGAGGAAATCATGTCTTTTTCTGATTTAAAGCTGTTTGCCCTTTCTTCTAATAAAGAATTGGCAGAACGTGTGGCGCAGGAGATTGGGATAGAGTTGGGGAAATCAAGTGTTCGCCAATTTTCAGATGGAGAGATTCAGGTCAACATCGAAGAATCAATCCGTGGGAAACACGTCTTTATCCTACAATCAACTAGTTCGCCTGTAAATGACAATCTGCTTGAAATTTTGATTATGGTAGATGCTTTGAAGCGTGCGAGTGCAGAATCTGTCAATGTTGTTATGCCTTACTATGGGTATGCACGTCAGGATAGAAAGGCGAGAGCGCGTGAGCCAATCACTTCAAAACTTGTCGCAAATATGCTTGAAGTAGCTGGAGTGGATCGTTTATTGACCATCGACTTACATGCTGCGCAGATTCAAGGATTCTTTGATATTCCTGTGGATCATTTAATGGGGGCTCCTCTGATTGCGGATTATTTTGAGCGTCGTGGCATGGTTGGTTCTGACTATGTGGTTGTCAGCCCAGACCATGGAGGGGTGACTCGTGCTCGTAAGTTGGCAGAATTTTTGAAAACATCTATCGCTATTATTGATAAACGTCGTAGTGTTGATAAGATGAATACTAGTGAAGTCATGAACATCATCGGTAAGGTCGAAGGCAAGACTTGTATCTTGATTGATGATATGATTGATACGGCAGGTACGATTTGTCACGCGGCAGATGCCCTTGCGGAAGCTGGTGCTGTTGAAGTCTATGCAAGCTGTACGCACCCAGTTCTTTCTGGTCCTGCTATGGACAATATCCAAAAATCAGCTATTAAGAAATTAGTTGTTTTGGATACCATCTATCTGCCAGAAGAGCGTTTGATTGATAAGATTGAGCAGATTTCAATCGCTCATCTCCTAGGAGATGCTATCGTCCGTATCCATGAAAAACGCCCACTTTCTCCACTTTTCAGTATTGAGAAAAAGATTTAATGACCAAGCCTGAGATGATTCTCAGGTTTTTTTCATTTCTTTTCCGAATAAATAGATAGAGTCAGTGAATCTAGTAAAACTAGATTTAATACTCTTCGAAAATCAAATTCAAACCACGTCAACGTCGCCTTGCCGTATATAT
>NZ_JVLX01000072.1:0-25513 GCF_001070815.1 Streptococcus pseudopneumoniae
TAGAGCTAAGCGACTTCCATATCTCACAGGGGGCAACCCCCAACTACTTCCGGCGTTCTAGGGCTTAACTTCTGTGTTCGGCATGGGTACAGGTGTATCTCCTAGGCTATCGTCACTTAACTCTGAGTAATACCTACTCAAAATTGAATATCTATTCAAACCAAGAAAACCGTTCGCTTTCGTATTCTCAGTTACTTTGGATAAGTCCTCGAGCTATTAGTATTAGTCCGCTACATGTGTCGCCACACTTCCACTTCTAACCTATCTACCTGATCATCTCTCAGGGCTCTTACTGATATAAAATCATGGGAAATCTCATCTTGAGGTGGGTTTCACACTTAGATGCTTTCAGCGTTTATCCCTTCCCTACATAGCTACCCAGCGATGCCTTTGGCAAGACAACTGGTACACCAGCGGTAAGTCCACTCTGGTCCTCTCGTACTAGGAGCAGATCCTCTCAAATTTCCTACGCCCGCGACGGATAGGGACCGAACTGTCTCACGACGTTCTGAACCCAGCTCGCGTGCCGCTTTAATGGGCGAACAGCCCAACCCTTGGGACCGACTACAGCCCCAGGATGCGACGAGCCGACATCGAGGTGCCAAACCTCCCCGTCGATGTGAACTCTTGGGGGAGATAAGCCTGTTATCCCCAGGGTAGCTTTTATCCGTTGAGCGATGGCCCTTCCATACGGAACCACCGGATCACTAAGCCCGACTTTCGTCCCTGCTCGAGTTGTAGCTCTCGCAGTCAAGCTCCCTTATACCTTTACACTCTGCGAATGATTTCCAACCATTCTGAGGGAACCTTTGGGCGCCTCCGTTACCTTTTAGGAGGCGACCGCCCCAGTCAAACTGCCCGTCAGACACTGTCTCCGATAGGGATCACCTATCCGGGTTAGAGTGGCCATAACACAAGGGTAGTATCCCAACAACGTCTCCTTCGAAACTGGCGTCCCGATCTCATAGACTCCTACCTATCCTGTACATGTGGTACAGACACTCAATATCAAACTGCAGTAAAGCTCCATGGGGTCTTTCCGTCCTGTCGCGGGTAACCTGCATCTTCACAGGTACTAAAATTTCACCGAGTCTCTCGTTGAGACAGTGCCCAAATCATTACGCCTTTCGTGCGGGTCGGAACTTACCCGACAAGGAATTTCGCTACCTTAGGACCGTTATAGTTACGGCCGCCGTTTACTGGGGCTTCAATTCATACCTTCGCTTACGCTAAGCACTCCTCTTAACCTTCCAGCACCGGGCAGGCGTCACCCCCTATACATCATCTTACGATTTAGCAGAGAGCTGTGTTTTTGATAAACAGTTGCTTGGGCCTATTCACTGCGGCTGACGTAAAGTCAGCACCCCTTCTCCCGAAGTTACGGGGTCATTTTGCCGAGTTCCTTAACGAGAGTTCTCTCGCTCACCTGAGGCTACTCGCCTCGACTACCTGTGTCGGTTTGCGGTACGGGTAGAGTATGTTTAACGCTAGAAGCTTTTCTTGGCAGTGTGACGTCACTAACTTCGCTACTAAACTTCGCTCCCCATCACAGCTCAATGTTATAGAACTAAGCATTTGACTCAATTCACACCTCACTGCTTAGACAGACACTTCCAATCGTCTGCTTTAGTTAGCCTACTGCGTCCCTCCATCACTACATACTCTAGTACAGGAATATCAACCTGTTGTCCATCGGATACACCTTTCGGTCTCTCCTTAGGTCCCGACTAACCCAGGGCGGACGAGCCTTCCCCTGGAAACCTTAGTCTTACGGTGGACAGGATTCTCACCTGTCTTTCGCTACTCATACCGGCATTCTCACTTCTATGCGTTCCAGCGCTCCTCACGGTACACCTTCTTCACACATAGAACGCTCTCCTACCATACCTATAAAGGTATCCACAGCTTCGGTAAATTGTTTTAGCCCCGGTACATTTTCGGCGCAGGGTCACTCGACTAGTGAGCTATTACGCACTCTTTGAATGAATAGCTGCTTCTAAGCTAACATCCTAGTTGTCTGTGCAACCCCACATCCTTTTCCACTTAACAATTATTTTGGGACCTTAGCTGGTGGTCTGGGCTGTTTCCCTTTCGACTACGGATCTTAGCACTCGCAGTCTGACTGCCGACCATAATTCATTGGCATTCGGAGTTTATCTGAGATTGGTAATCCGGGATGGACCCCTCACCCAAACAGTGCTCTACCTCCAAGAATCTCTAATGTCGACGCTAGCCCTAAAGCTATTTCGGAGAGAACCAGCTATCTCCAAGTTCGTTTGGAATTTCTCCGCTACCCACAAGTCATCCAAGCACTTTTCAACGTGCCCTGGTTCGGTCCTCCAGTGCGTCTTACCGCACCTTCAACCTGCTCATGGGTAGGTCACATGGTTTCGGGTCTACGTCATGATACTAATCCGCCCTATTCAGACTCGGTTTCCCTACGGCTCCGTCTCTTCAACTTAACCTCGCATCATAACGTAACTCGCCGGTTCATTCTACAAAAGGCACGCTCTCACCCATTAACGGGCTCGAACTTGTTGTAGGCACACGGTTTCAGGTTCTATTTCACTCCCCTCCCGGGGTGCTTTTCACCTTTCCCTCACGGTACTGGTTCACTATCGGTCACTAGGGAGTATTTAGGGTTGGGAGATGGTCCTCCCAGATTCCGACGGGATTTCACGTGTCCCGCCGTACTCAGGATACTGCTAGGTACAAAGACTATTTTAAATACGAGGCTATTACTCTCTTTGGCTGATCTTCCCAAATCATTCTTCTATAATCTTTGAGTCCACATTGCAGTCCTACAACCCCGAAGAGTAAACTCTTCGGTTTGCCCTTCTGCCGTTTCGCTCGCCGCTACTAAGGCAATCGCTTTTGCTTTCTCTTCCTGCAGCTACTTAGATGTTTCAGTTCACTGCGTCTTCCTCCTCACATCCTTAACAGATGCGGGTAACAGGTAGTACCTGTTGGGTTCCCCCATTCGGAAATCCCTGGATCATCGCTTACTTACAGCTACCCAAGGCATATCGTCGTTTGTCACGTCCTTCTTCGGCTCCTAGTGCCAAGGCATCCACCGTGCGCCCTTATTAACTTAACCTTATTTTCTGACCTTTCAGTCATAAACTCTTATTAATACTACAGCGTTTTCGGTTTATTTTCTTGTTACTATTTGATATAGATATTCAATTTTCAATGTGCATTACTTGGTGATCTCTCACCAATGGAGCCTAGCGGGATCGAACCGCTGACCTCCTGCGTGCAAAGCAGGCGCTCTCCCAGCTGAGCTAAGGCCCCACAAGACCTCTCAAGACTAAACAAGACCAATGCGCAGTTCCTTATCCTTAGAAAGGAGGTGATCCAGCCGCACCTTCCGATACGGCTACCTTGTTACGACTTCACCCCAATCATCTATCCCACCTTAGGCGGCTGGCTCCTAAAAGGTTACCTCACCGACTTCGGGTGTTACAAACTCTCGTGGTGTGACGGGCGGTGTGTACAAGGCCCGGGAACGTATTCACCGCGGCGTGCTGATCCGCGATTACTAGCGATTCCGACTTCATGTAGGCGAGTTGCAGCCTACAATCCGAACTGAGACTGGCTTTAAGAGATTAGCTTGCCGTCACCGGCTTGCGACTCGTTGTACCAGCCATTGTAGCACGTGTGTAGCCCAGGTCATAAGGGGCATGATGATTTGACGTCATCCCCACCTTCCTCCGGTTTATTACCGGCAGTCTCGCTAGAGTGCCCAACTGAATGATGGCAACTAACAATAGGGGTTGCGCTCGTTGCGGGACTTAACCCAACATCTCACGACACGAGCTGACGACAACCATGCACCACCTGTCACCTCTGTCCCGAAGGAAAACTCTATCTCTAGAGCGGTCAGAGGGATGTCAAGACCTGGTAAGGTTCTTCGCGTTGCTTCGAATTAAACCACATGCTCCACCGCTTGTGCGGGCCCCCGTCAATTCCTTTGAGTTTCAACCTTGCGGTCGTACTCCCCAGGCGGAGTGCTTAATGCGTTAGCTGCGGCACTAAACCCCGGAAAGGGTCTAACACCTAGCACTCATCGTTTACGGCGTGGACTACCAGGGTATCTAATCCTGTTTGCTCCCCACGCTTTCGAGCCTCAGCGTCAGTTACAAGCCAGAGAGCCGCTTTCGCCACCGGTGTTCCTCCATATATCTACGCATTTCACCGCTACACATGGAATTCCACTCTCCCCTCTTGCACTCAAGTTAAACAGTTTCCAAAGCGTACTATGGTTAAGCCACAGCCTTTAACTTCAGACTTATCTAACCGCCTGCGCTCGCTTTACGCCCAATAAATCCGGACAACGCTCGGGACCTACGTATTACCGCGGCTGCTGGCACGTAGTTAGCCGTCCCTTTCTGGTAAGATACCGTCACAGTGTGAACTTTCCACTCTCACACTCGTTCTTCTCTTACAACAGAGCTTTACGATCCGAAAACCTTCTTCACTCACGCGGCGTTGCTCGGTCAGACTTCCGTCCATTGCCGAAGATTCCCTACTGCTGCCTCCCGTAGGAGTCTGGGCCGTGTCTCAGTCCCAGTGTGGCCGATCACCCTCTCAGGTCGGCTATGTATCGTCGCCTTGGTGAGCCGTTACCCCACCAACTAGCTAATACAACGCAGGTCCATCTGGTAGTGATGCAATTGCACCTTTTAAGCAAATGTCATGCAACATCTACTCTTATGCGGTATTAGCTATCGTTTCCAATAGTTATCCCCCGCTACCAGGCAGGTTACCTACGCGTTACTCACCCGTTCGCAACTCATCCAGAGAAGCAAGCTCCTCTTTCAGCGTTCTACTTGCATGTATTAGGCACGCCGCCAGCGTTCGTCCTGAGCCAGGATCAAACTCTCATTAAAAGTTTGAGTTCTCACTCATTTCTGTCACTGACAGATTTATTGTTTTTTCATTGTTCAGTACTACAACCTTAGTTGTAGTGCCCTGCACATTGGTTCGTCTTGTTCAGTTTTCAAAGGTCTTTGTCACTTGCTTCTCTCAAGTGACAACTATATTAGTATATCACAGTCGCTTTCGCTTGTCAACACTTTTTTGAAACTTTTTTTTATTTTTTTCAATCAGTATTTCTTCTGCAACATACCATAGTCCGTACGGGATTCGAACCCGTGTTACCGCCGTGAAAAGGCGGTGTCTTAACCCCTTGACCAACGGACCTGAGTTGTTATTTTCAACTCTTACTATTATACCGACTTTTTAAACTTTGTCAACACCTTTTTTAAACTTTTTATGTTTTTTTCTTTTTTTGCATAGCTTCTTACCGAGTACGGATATCAAACTCCTTAAACACAATACGTAAGTCTCTCAATACTCTTTGTCGACCTCGAAATCGTTCATGTCTTAAGACGCGTTCTAACTCTTCTTGTTTCTCTTTATTTTGTTTACTTTTATAACCTCTTAGGGTTTCATGAAAGAGATAATAATCATCTAGCCACAGACCGCCCTCACTTATACGATGACTAATCTCACCTACTTCTTCATAGGCTTCTTTATCATATCTTCGTTTTTGACTTTCTTGCTTTCGGATATAATCTAAAATCCGATTCCGAAATTTTGTTTTGAAATATTTACGTAAACGAGGTATATCTTCTATCAGTTCTTCTTCTCTACTAATCAATTCATGCAAGCAAATCATCCCCTCTTGGTCCCAATCAGATAACTCCCATAAATGAAGGTAATACTCATTTCTACACTTATACACAATTCCCTGGACTTCTTCATACAATTTTTTAAGCATATTGTTCCCCTTTCTAGATACAGTCTAACAAATTCAAAAACAGTTTTGTCCTATTTTCCCGTTCTGTTCTCTACGCCTCCTCAACTGCGCAAAAAAAGAGAGGACATGCCTCTCTCAGGGTTATTTTTCGTCATTCATTTTTGACTTTACTTCATCATAAGATAATGCATGTGATTCCTCTTCTACTGTTTCAGGCATCTTTCCTGTTTCGTAAAGAGATTTAATTTGTGTACTATCCAATGTTTCGTATTTCAATAATGCTTCTGCAATCAACTTGTGAGTTTCACGATTTGACTGAATAATTTCCGCAGCTTTATTTCGTGCTTCATTCAATAGCGAACGAACCTCTTCGTCAATTTCATAAGCTGTTTGTTCTGAAATTGATTTTTGAGGACTCTGTGCACCAAACATAGCATGGTTTCCTTCATATTGTACTGGGCCAAGTTTTTCACTCATACCGTACTCTGTAACCATTGCACGCGCCATTTGTGTCGCCTGTTCAAAGTCGTTTGAAGCTCCTGTAGTTTGGACATTAAAGATGATTTCTTCAGCTACACGTCCCCCCATTAAGCCAGCCAATTGCTCTTTCATATCTTCTTTAGAAAGAAGCATTTGATCCTCTTTAGGAAGTGCAATCATGTATCCGCCTGCACGTCCGCGTGGTACGATAGTAACTTTATGAACAACACGGGCATTTGACAATACTAGACCAACAATGGTATGTCCTGCCTCATGATAGGCAACCAATTCACGTTCTTTTTGTGAAACTGTCTTATCTTTCTTAGAAGGTCCAGCAATAACTCTATCTTCTGCTTCATCAATATCTGAGGCATCAATGATTGATTTATTGCGACGAGCAGCAACTAAAGCTGCTTCATTCAAGACATTCTCTAAGTCAGCACCAACAAAACCTGGAGTTTGTTGAGCCACTAATTTCAAATCAACATCTTCTGCTAAAGGCTTATTCTTAGCATGAACTTTCAAGATTGCTTCGCGCCCCTTAACATCAGGACGACCAACCAATACTTTTCTATCAAAACGTCCTGGACGCAGAAGGGCTGGGTCAAGTACATCTGAACGGTTTGTCGCAGCAATGACAATAATCCCTTCATTTCCCTCAAAACCATCCATTTCAATCAAGAGTTGGTTCAAGGTTTGTTCACGTTCGTCATTACCTCCGCCGAGACCGACTCCACGTTGACGTCCAACAGCATCAATTTCATCGATAAAGATGATAGCTGGTGCTGCTTTTTTGGCATCTTCAAAAAGAGAACGGACACGACTAGCTCCAACTCCGACAAACATTTCTACAAAATCAGAACCTGAGATACTAAAGAATGGAACACCTGCTTCTCCGGCAACTGCTTTAGCAAGCAAAGTCTTACCTGTTCCCGGAGGTCCCTCTAGAAGGACACCTGCTGGAATACGGGCTCCAAGTTTTGTAAATCGTTTTGGATCTTTTAAGAATTCAACAACTTCAACTAGTTCTTGTTTTTCTTCTTCAGCTCCAGCAACATCTGAAAATCTTACTTTTATATCTTCTTTATTTGCAGCTTTAGCCTTACTACGTCCAAAACTCATTGGGTTACGGCTATTATTTCCTCCCATATTTCCCATCATAGAGAATAGGAAGAAGAAAAGAATACCGAATGGCACAATGGATACAAGAATATTAATCCACATACCACTTGAACTTTCATGCTTAACAGTTACTTCCGCTTTATGATCAGAAGCAAGTTTTTGCAATTCAGATACTGTCGTATCTGAAGGAAGAATGATGCTTGAAAATTTCTCTACTGTTGTAGCAGAAGGAGAAAAGAACTGAATTCCTGTTTCTTCTTTACTTGTTTTAGGATTTTTATAGACACCTGAAACTTCGATAACACTGCCATTTGGTTGGTAAGTCAATTCTTTTACATTGTCATCGGTAATTTCTTTTACCAATTCTGTATAATTAATTTGCTCACTTTTCCCTGCAACACTACCTGTACTAAAATACTGATAAGCTGTAACTAGGAAAAAAATAAGTAATAACCATAGAAAAGGATTTTTAATTAAACCATTATTTTGTTTTTTCATTAAAAATTGTTCTTTCTAATTTGAATACACTTCTTCTTTCAATACTCCAACATAAGGAAGGTTACGATAATTTTCTTTGTAGTCTAAGCCATAACCTACTACAAACTCATTTGGAATAGTAAAGCAGGTATAGTCTGCCTCAATCTCTACAACACGCCCTTCTGGTTTATCTAACAAGGTTGCAATGTTAACAGAAGCAGCTTCTCTTTCAATAAACATATCTCGCAAATTCTTCAAAGTTTGTCCTGTATCAATGATATCCTCTACAAATAGAACATGTCTTCCTTTGATATCTTGAGTCACATCTTGCTTAATATTGATAACACCACTACTTGCTGTTCCACCATGGTAGCTAGAAACCATCATGAAGTCCATTTCAATATGTGTGTCGATATGTTTAACCAATTCAGCCATAAAAGGAATAGATCCTTTTAAAATTCCAACTAAGATTGGATTTTTTCCTGCATAGTCCTTAGTTAATTGAGCACCTAATTTTTTAGCAGCTTCTGTAATTTCATCGTGTGAAACGAGGATTTTTTTAATATCGTGTTCTAACATTTTTTTACCTATCTATTTTTTCTATATAAAGTACAGTGTTCATTATATCATTTTTCGTGTTTTTACTCAAATTACTGGTCGCAATTCCCAAAATTGATACAATTTCACCAAATTGCTCAATAATCAGAGCAGATTTTCGTTTTTCCATAGGGATTTTCAAATCGATCAATAGACGTCTGAGTTTTTTTCTATGCCCATTTTGAATCAAAACATCTCCTGTTTTTCGATGACGAATGAGTATTGATGTTTCTCGTGAAACAGGTATTTGTTGAATTGATTCACCTTCTAAAGGAAGTCCGAAGGAAAATGTGTATCCTTGATAAGTAACCTGATTTTGATAGTGTAACACAAGTTCCTCTTCCTTTTCATCAGCCTGAGGACTGATTTTACAAATCCGAAACTGTTGATACTCTTTTACTAATTCATAACCATTTTTAAGCGGATGACGATACTGGCTTTTAGTTTTTAAAATCTGTCGAACTTCATCAAACTGAGCTTTTGTAAGATTCAAATCTGTAAAACGATTCAGATAAGTTTGAAGTAAAACTCTTTGTGTGGACTCAGAGTAAGACAATAGCTGCTCTACATTTTCTACATCAATATTCTTTGATAATTCAGCTATGGCTATGTCATAATCTAAAATTTCATTACCGATTCTCAATATTGCATCCCTAAATCGAGGATTTTCTTTTTCCAATTCTGGTAAATAAGAGTTTCGAATACGGTTGCGCAAATAATGATTTTCCTGATTTGATATATCTTCAAAGTGAAAAATTGGTGGAAAGTCTTTTTTTTGAAAATGCAAGAAGGGACGAATGATTTCTATCTCTCCGACAACTTGCTTCTCCTTAATTCCTGATAGATAGCGCAAACGAGTGCCTCGAATCAAGCGCATCAAAATCGTTTCCACCTGGTCATCAGCATGGTGAGCAGTGACTAAGGCTGTCGCACCTGTCTTTTTCATGACTTTTTTAAAAAATTCATAACGAAAATCTCGAGCACGCGCTTCCGAAAATTCTCCTGAAAAATTGCTGATATAAATAGGAAGCTCTGCTTCAGCAGCCAACTTCCTTAATTCCTTTTCTTCCCAATCTGATTCTACTCGCTGCTTATGATTCACATGAGCTAGAATCAATTCAATTTCTAACTCTTTTTGATACGTAGATAATACCTTAAATAGAAACATAGAATCTAATCCACCAGAAAGAGCTAGCACCACCTTAGCATGTTTTTTGAAATATCCCTTATTAAGAAAATGATTTAAAAAATCTTGTTCTCTCATTTTAGAACCTCATAAACATCTTTGGCTATCTTAGAAATCGTATCATAATCAGAATTCTTTGTGAAAATAGAAAGAATAAATGGAGAATCTGCATAAACAACACCTGTATCATGCTTAAATTCATCCGCATCTCCAATTTTATGAGCTACTTTAACAGAAACACCTTTGGCAATTCGCTCATTATCAAAATCTGTTTTAGTTAAAGATTCCAATACAAATCCATTTTGATTATAAATGGCTTCCATAACCTTCCCAGCCATTTTAGAAGAAATCAATTTTTCATTTGAATCCCAATCATCTCCCATAATAGCAGACATCTTGGATTTGAATGTGGCATCAGATTGGTTTGAAATGTAATATCCCAATAGATTATGAGCTACATTATCAGATTCTTTTGATACTTTCGTAATTAAATCCTTTAGAGAGTATTCTTTATTATCCTCTTTTTTAGGAAGACTACCACTTCCCTCTGGTTTATAAGAACCTAGAAAATCATTGACTGCAGATACATATTTTACAGTCGTGTCTAACTGATAAAGACCCTCATTTATTTTTTCTTGCGTATAATAAAGATAAGGTAGTTTTAAAACACTAGCTGCATACATCTTTTCATCTTGATTGATACCAGCTTCTTTTCCAGTAGTCAGTTGCTTAACATAAATAGAGAATGATTCCTTCTGATATTTTTCAGATAACATTTCTTGGACTTTACTTATCCGATTATCTTCTTCAGAAGTTGATTCCTT
The DNA here is from genome assembly GCF_001070815.1 of Streptococcus pseudopneumoniae. Classification (GTDB taxonomy): domain Bacteria; phylum Bacillota; class Bacilli; order Lactobacillales; family Streptococcaceae; genus Streptococcus; species Streptococcus pseudopneumoniae_P. The sequence goes on from NZ_JVLX01000072.1 coordinate 10,451, forward strand.
ATCTACCCATCCAGCTTGATCAATATGTAGAAATTCTCTTCCTTCTACAAACATGGTCTTGTCGATTGATACTTGCGAATAAGCTGATAAGGATGATTTCACTTCTTTTAAGTCATAAGGGCTATTATACAGTTTAAAATCAGATTCTAACCATACTTTTTTGATTGTAGGAGTTACCTCTGACTGATCATATAAAAATCGTTTGTCCGCAGCTATAAATTGGTGGTTGGATAACTTAAATACTGGAATTCCCTGTTTATTTAAGCGCCACTCGGTTATTTGGAAACTTGTTTTTGGAGTTAATTTTCCAGATTCCACTACTAAATCTTCATTCGCATAGATAGGAACTTCTCCATAAACCATAGGAGAACTTAATTTTTCTCTAAAATAAATACCAAAGTCAGATTGTGAAAGGTAATAAATTTCTTTCGAAGTATAGACGACTTCTTTTTCTGTGCTAACGACTTTTGAGATGGTCAAAAAACTCGGTAGCAACAAAATAATTAAGAATTTACGCATTCTTCCTTTCCTTTTCTTCTTGTAAACGCAATAATTGATTTTTTTTAGCCAACTCTTCCAGCTTTTCATCCGATAGACTCAAAAATTGCTCTATTACATCTAATAAATTTTCCATTTCATCACCTTGGAAGCAAGTCAGGAATCGTATAAACGGCTTCCCGATTCTTAGAATAATAATATTTTGCACGCATGTATTTAGCAGCGTAATCTTCATCTTTCAACTTTGTGGCAAAAGCTGTTTCCTTCTCCTTTTCCTCACTCAAGGTTTGATACTGAGTTTGTAAGTCTGATAACTGTTGACGTCTTTGGAGTAATTGGTGATAACTTTGAGCAAGATTATAAGTTGGTAAAATGAACAATAAAATCATCAAAATAAGAACCCAACCCATGAAACGATTCCGTTTTTGTCGTTCTTTCATCAGATAACGACGACGTTGGTGTTCATTTTGAATAAAAGAATTATTCAATTGTACGATATTTTTAGACATTTTCTTCTACCCGTGTTTCACTGATAATTTCATACATGCCTGCTGCATCTTCTTTTTTTGTACTATCTTTCATCTCCAGTACTTTTACAAGTAGCAACTTATTCCCAAAGCGAATTTCAACTTGATCATTAACTTTCAAGTCCGTTGAACTTTTGGCCAAGATTCCATTTACCTTGATTCTGCCTTTATCTGCTACTTCTTTTGCGACTGTACGACGCTTGATAATTCTTGATACTTTTAAATATTTGTCTAATCTCATTTTTATTACCTCAAATTATTATTGTACCATTTTTATCCATTTTATAGAAGAAAAATGTTAAAGGGAATTGCCTTCTTTTGACTCTTTTATCTCTAATAAACTTTCTCCAAAAATGAGCAGACCTTCTAAAATTTCATAGTCCTTCTTGTTTCGGACATCAAATACAACTTCCATTAATCCCTTATTCTCAGCTATGGCTGCTTTTAGGTTTGTTGCAGATAAAGCTTTAAAATAATCTTGAGCTAAAAACAGTCGTTGAGTGACTTTTTCAAATTGAACTGTAATCTTATTATCTTTTCTTTCCACACGTTGAACAAAGACCTTGTCCAAGTATGACTTGACTAAACCAATTTCTAAAAGATAGGCTACAACGTCTGGGTATTCTCCAAAGCGGTCCATCAACTCTTCCTGTAACTCTTCATAATTGACACGGTTGTCAATTTGACGAATTTTCTTGTAAATTTCGATCTTATGTCGTTGGTCAGATATATAAATATCAGGAAGATAGGCATCAATTTGCAAAATCAATTCGGCATTTCCTTTTATTCTTGTATTCCCATTACCATGTCGTTTAGCAATAGCTTCCTCTAGTAATTGAGAATACAATTCAAAACCAACAGAATCAATGAAACCAGACTGGGATTTGCCTAAGAGATTTCCTGCTCCACGAATCGAAAGATCTCGCATTGCAATCTTAAATCCGGAACCCAATTCTGTAAATCCTTTGATCGCTTCTAATCTCTTTTCAGAGACTTCACTGATTGATTTTTCTGGACGATACATGAGATAGGCATAAGCAATACGATTACTACGACCGACTCTTCCTCTTAATTGATACAAGGTTGACAAGCCCATATGATCTGCATTTTCAATAAACAAAGTATTGGCATTTGGAATGTCTACCCCTGTCTCAATAATGGTAGTTGTCACCAAAATATCATACTGACCTTCAATGAAATCCAGTAGAGTATTTTCTAACTGAATTTCACTCATTTGCCCATGAACATAACCAATCGAAGCCTCTGGAATTAACTCCTGTAATTCTGAAACCTTTTGGTCAATCGTGTCAACTTTGTTGTAAAGATAGTAAACTTGACCTCCACGCTCCATTTCACGCAAGACAGCATCACGAATGACACTATCATTCTTTTCCAAAACATAGGTCTGAACAGGATAGCGATTAGTCGGCGGAGTTTCTATAACAGACAAATCTCTGATTCCCAGCATAGACATATGGAGGGTACGAGGAATTGGCGTTGCTGTCAAGGTTAGGACATCCACTTGTTTTTTTAGTTCTTTCAATGTTTCCTTATGCTTGACACCAAATCGCTGTTCCTCATCAATAATCATCAAGCCCAAATCAGCAAACACAACATCTTTTGACAAAACACGATGGGTTCCAATCAAAATATCTACTTGACCCTTTTTCAATTTTTCAAGTGTCTCTGCCTGCTCTTTTTTACTTCTAAAGCGACTCAACACATCAATATTAACTGCAAAATTTTGGAATCGTTCCTTAAAATTCGTATAGTGCTGTTGCGCTAAAACCGTCGTCGGAACTAAAACGACAACCTGTTTGTAATCATTGACTGCCTTAAAGGCTGCACGCATAGCAACTTCAGTCTTTCCAAAACCAACATCCCCAACTAAAAGTCGATCCATTGGCTGAGAAGCCTGCATATCGCTCTTGATTTCCTCAATACTACGAAGTTGATCATCCGTTTCAACATAAGGGAAGGCATCATCAAAAGCATGTTGATCCTCATCATCAGCTGAGAAAGCAAAACCCTTCAACTGGCTGCGTTCAGAATAAAGTTTGATTAAATCGTCAGCTATATCCTCTACCTGGTTCTTAACTTTTTGCTTGGCCTTTTTGAAATGACCGTCATTTAATTTATTGAGTTTTGGTGCTTTACCATCACTTGAAACATATTTGGACAGTAACTGAATCTGCTCTACCGGGATGGAAATTTGGTCCCCATTTTGATACTGGACACTAACATAATCACGGTGAATCCCTTTGATTTCAATTGTTTCAATCCCTAGATATTGACCAATTCCATGGATATGGTGAACAACGTAATCTCCTTTTTCAAGTTCATTGTAATCTTTTAATCTCTCTGCGTTTGAAACATGTTGTCTTCGAAAACGACGTTTCAATTTCTTTTGAAAAATCTCATGTTCAGTAATCAATAAAATCTTTTCATCTACAAAATGAAAACCATGTCTGAGATTTCCCTCGATTAAGTTTACAGATTCTTTACAAATACTTGACTTATATCTGGAATCCAATTTAATCTGGTATTCCTCTAAAACATCCTCCAATGTTTTACTTCCCATTAAATTGCTAGACTGCAGAATAATAGTGTAATCCATTTTTTTGTATCGCTCAATTTCTTCTTTTAGAAAAGAAAATTGATTGAAAAATTCCTGCATAGGATATTGATTAAATTGATAAATCTGGTCAAACTTGAGATTTCCTAAACCCTTTTGTAGATTAGAGAAAAAGGTAACCGGACTCTGTTTTTTATAGATTTGCTCTGTATCTGCAAAATACTGCATCTCAGAAAATGCTTTACTGTTCTGTAATTCTTCTGTAAAGTATTGCGCTAATTCTCTTTCAAATACTTCATACTGATTCATTAATTTTTGATAATCATCAAAGAATATTGGGGTATCTTTTTCAATATAGTCAAAAACAGTCCATGTCTTGTCATAACACAAAGATAAAAATTTCCTTGAATCAGAATGAATTTGTTTTTGGTGAAAACTTGAAAAAATTTCTTCTAGGTATGATTTCAAAATAGGTGATAAGGTCTTCGAAATTTGTTTTTCTAAAGCTGACTGTCCTCGTTGATAATCCTTTTCTCTCAAAAGCATATCGCTAGCTGGAAAGATAATGAGTTCTGTCTGATTTTCTTTCGATAACTGTGTTTCGACTTCAAATGACCTAATACCATCGACTTCATCACCAAAAAACTCAATTCGATAAGGTTCTAACTGGGATATTTCAAAAATATCTAAAATATCTCCTCGCAGACTAAATTCTCCTTGAGTTTGTACTTGTGTAACTTTTCGATATCCTATCTCCTTTAACTGATGGATAAGCGCATGTTGGTCATATTCTTCACCAACTGAGATTGTTACAATACTATCTTTGAATACATTTGGAGACGGTAAAATCAATCGACTTGCTGCGATATTACAAACTAAAATCCCTTTCTTAGATGAATCAGTCAAAAAACGTAAGGCTTCAACCCGTGAAATGATTTTTTCTTGTGAAGACATCAAAAACTCGACCATAGGGGAGTCATCTACCAAAAATGGATAGACAAATTCCTCACCCAAGATAGAAATAAGATCACTAATAAGCCCTTCTGCTTCTCCATAAGTTGACGTCAATAACACAATCTTATCTTCTTTTTCTAGACTACTTGCAATTGCAAGAGCCTTAGTAGACGTTGATAAACCGAGTATTAGTTGTCTTTTCTTATCTGTTAAATTTTGATGCCATTTTTTGATTTGATCATTTTCTGAGAATAAATCTAATAAGGTCACCATTTATCCGTTATACCTCTGCATTGTTTTCTCAAAATTTTTCTCTTGTAAATAGTAATTTACAGAATCGTCAACTTTGTCAATAGACTGTAAAATACCAATATAATCATCATTGTCAAATTTATTCAAAACATGATGAACAACTGACATACCATTTTTAGGTCTTCCGATTCCAATCTTAACACGATTAAAGACCTGAGTACCTATATGTTGAATAATAGACTTGATACCATTATGACCACCTGCAGAGCCCTTTGCTCTTAAACGAATCTTTCCAACTTCCATGTCAAGATCGTCGTAAATGACGAGTAAATCTTCAATATCTAAACCATAGTAAGTCAATAAAGCATGAACTGCTTTTCCACTTTCATTCATAAAAGTCGTTGGTTTGACCAGATAAATTTTTTCTCCATTTAGGAAAAAGGATGCTAGATCAGCTTGAAATATCTTATCGTGTGTAAAAGTGACATTTTGTTTCTTCGCTAGTTGGTCAATCAACATAAAACCAACATTGTGTTTTGTTTCAAAATATTTATCCCCTGGATTGCCCAAGCCTACAAGTAATTTGGTCATTTATTTTTCCTTTCAAAAGCCAAAAGGGTTGGAATTTTTTTCCAACCTAATTGACACTATTCATTAATTTTTTAGACATTAAAACGGAATTCCATGATGTCGCCATCTTGAACGATATATTCTTTTCCTTCTTCACGCAAGCGGCCAGCTTCTTTTACGGCTTTTTCAGATCCGTATTTCACTAGATCCTCATATGACATGGTTACTGCACGAATAAAGCCTTTCTCAAAGTCTGAGTGGATAATCCCAGCTGCTTGAGGAGCCTTCATACCACGTTTGAAGGTCCAAGCGCGAACTTCTTTTTCACCAGCTGTGAAGTAAGTTCCCAGTCCAAGCAAGTGGTAAGCTGCACGAGTCAACTTGTCAACGCCTGATTCTGCCAATCCAAGTGCTTCAAGAAACTCTTGTTTGTCTTCATCGTCTAACTCAGAAATTTCTTCCTCAGCACGCGCAGAAATAATGACTACTTCAGCATTTTCTGTCGCTGCGAATTCACGAATTTGTTTAACATAGTCGATAGAGTCAGGTTCTGAAACCACATCCTCGTCCACATTGGCAACATAGAGCACTGGTTTAGTCGTCAAAAGGAAGAGACCTTTGACAACTTTTTGTTCTTCATCTGTAAATTCGATGGTGCGAGCTGATTTCCCATCTTCAAGGACTGGTTTAATCTTTTGAAGAACATTGAATTCTTCCACAGATTCTTTATCTTTTTGAGTGCGTGCCATCTTTTCTACACGCGCATAGCGTTTATTGACTGATTCTAAGTCAGCAAGAATCAATTCTAGGTTAATGGTGTCAATATCCGCAAGTGGATCCACAAAGGCATCTTCACGTCCTTGCTCGCGCATGACATTTTCATCATCAAAAGCACGAACTACGTGAACAATCGCATCTACTTCCCGGATATTGGCCAAGAATTTATTTCCTAGCCCTTCTCCTTTTGAAGCTCCTTTTACAATTCCTGCGATATCTGTAAATTCAAATGTTGTTGGAACTGTCTTTTTAGGAGTAATCATTTCCGTCAATTTTTGGAGGCGTTCATCAGGAACTTCTACCATTCCAACGTTTGGATCAATCGTCGCAAATGGGTAATTTGCTGCCTCTGCTCCTGCTTTTGTAATTGCATTAAATAGTGTTGATTTACCAACGTTTGGCAAACCAACGATACCTGCTGTTAAAGCCATATTTTCTCATTCTCCGTTTTCATTTCAATCCCTAATATTATAACACAAAAAGGGAAAACTTGCTAACCCTCTAACTAAGGCTTCTTAGTCAATAATTTTATTCATTTTTCGATCAAAATCATATCGTCCCATCATGACAACATGGTCGCAATTGCTACATTTAATTTTGATATCTGCCCCTACACGTGTAATTTCCCAACGATTAGCCTTTTTACCAGTCGACTTGATTGTGCAAGCATGTGGTTTTTTCATTTCAACAAAATTTCCAACTTGATACATACTACTCTCCTTTTCTTTTTCGATTATATCATAAAAGAGGCGAGCTAGGCTCAACCTCTTTCACTTAATTTGTACGAACTGGGGTGATAAGTTGCATGAAGTCCTCATCAGTATCTGCTGGCACAAGAGTAAATGGACGAACAGCTGAGATAAAACTAATGGTCACCTTTTCGCTATTTAAAGCCTTAAGAGAATCAATCAAGTAAGTTGGGTTGAAACTAATAGTCAAATCTTCACCAGTCACCTTATCAGTATCGATTTCTTCGTTTACTTTACCAACTTCTGGAGAGTGAACATGAGCACTAACAACCCCACCTTTAATTTCAAGTTTCACAGTACCATTTTGAGTCGCACTTGATAAAAGACGAGCACGTTCCATTGACTGACGTAAGTTTACAACATCAAAAGTAATTGTTGTGTTAAAGTCTATTGGAATCAAGCGATCTGTATCAGGATAGTTACCTTCTAACAAACGAGTATAGAAGCTAATATTTTCACTTCTAAAGAGGATTTGATTGTTGGCAAAGAAAATCTCTACAGTTTCAATATCATCTGTAAATACCGCTGAAAATTCTCGTAAAGAACGGCTAGGAATTACGACATCAAAATCATCACTATTTTTCTCAAGAGTTAATTTTTTCTGGCTTAGACGATGAGAGTCTGTCGCAACTGTTTTTAGCTCCTTGTGTTGACTCAATACAAAATGAACACCTGTTAAAATTGGACGACTCTCTTGTGTACTTGCAGCAAATGCTGTTTCATTGATAATTTTCTTGAGTAATTTTGTTTCAAGAACCAAAGGAGTACTAGCTGAAATTTCTTGGATTCGTGGATATTGCTCGCTATCTTTTCCTTTTAGGGTAATTTCTGATTTACCACTTGTTAAAACAATTTGATTTTGTTCAATTTCTTTAAAATCAAGAGTCACATCTGGAAGACTAGATACAACATTGATAAAGAAAGAAGCTTCAAGAAGGATCGAACCTAAAGAAGTAATTAACAAACCAGCATCTTCATTTTTTTGAGAAATAAAATTTTCAATTGAAATCTGACCATTTGAACCAATTAAAGTAACACCTTCATTGGTTACGTCAATTTTGACAGTTGATAAAATAGGAATAGCATTTTTAGAACTAATAGCTCTCTTAGTAGTATTTAAGGCTTGTAGAAATAAATTTTTATTAATTGAAAAATGAATCATGGATTCTCCTTTATTTATTTTTAGTATTAGAAGGATAATAGTAATAATAGAGTCTGTGAAATCTGTGGAAAACAGACTTAAAGTAAGTTATATCAAGTTTTTTGGCTTGTTTAAAAAATGTGGATAAAAAAGATAAAAAAGCGAAAGTTATCCACAAGTTATTTGATTTTCTTTTTGATTGATTCAATTTCTAAACGTAAATTATCGTCTTCATCAATCAAAGATTTAATTTTTGCATGGGCATGAATGACTGTTGTATGATCTTTTCCTCCAAATTCCTTCCCAATTTTTGGAAGACTATTATCTGTTAGTTCTCTAGATAAATACATGGCTACTTGACGGGCTAAAACAATATTTTGAAGGCGTCTGCTTCCCTTCATTTCTTTGACACTGATACCATAAAAGTTACCAACTTCATTTTGGATTTTATCAATTGGGATGACGAGCATTTGGTTAACATCTTGTTTACGTGCTCTAATAGCCTCTGCAGCGATATCGATAGTGATATCCTTAATCTTCTTCACTCGGGCAATTAAAGTGATGTCGTTGATTGCTCCTTCAAGTTCTCGGACGTTTGAATCAAATTGACCAGCTAGGTATTCTAGGGTATCACTTTGGAAATGGTAGTCTAAATGCTCTGTTTTACTTTGTAAAATGGCAATACGTGTCTCAAAGTCAGGTGGTGTGATGTTTTGCGTCAATCCCCAGCTAAAGCGCGTGACAAGTCTTTCCTCAAGTCCCTCTAGGTGTTTAGGACTACGATCACTAGTCAGAACAATTTGTTTTTGATTGCTATGGAGAACATTGAAAGTATTGAAAAATTCTTCCTGAGTTGCAACTTTTTTTCCACTCAGCGATTGGATATCATCAATTAACAAGAGATCAAGGCTACGGTAAGTTTTTTTGAACTTTTCCATTTCACCAAGTCTCAGGTGTTCAAGAAAGTCGTTGATAAAGCTTTCAGCAGGAATGTACTTAACACGCGCATCAGGAATATTTTTCAAAATCTCATTCCCAATTGCATTGAGTAAGTGAGTCTTCCCAAGTCCAGGTCCTCCATAGATAAAAAGAGGATTATAGGTCAATGCCAAATCTTCAGAGACAGCCAAAGCGGCTGATACTGCCCAAACATTTCCATCTCCTTGAATAAAATTATCAAAGGTATACTTTTCTTTTAATCCAGTATCCGAATAAGGAATAGATGCCAACTTTGGACTGTAGTCATAAAGAGTTGAATTTGGAGATTCTTCAACTTGTGAGACAGCCGTATCTTGAGGTTTGGTGAAAATATAGTGGGGAGTTATCTCAGCATCATAAATTTCAAATCCAGCAACTACAATAATATCTTTTAGTTGTTTTTCCCAAACCATTTCCATTTCAGATCGTGGTAAAAATATAGTGGCAACATTTTCCTCTACCTTGATGAGTTCAGCTTGAATAGCATAGAAATCATACATGGATCGAGTCAGTCTTTCTTGAGCAAATTCTAATATACGATTCCAAAATTGTTTTTCTTTCAATCCTCTCTCCTCCTTTACTATTTAAAAGTTTAATGCTAAACTTATTTTACCATAGATAGCAAGAATTTTCCACAAGCTGTGAAAAATAATCCACAATGTTATTAAGTTTTATCCACAGGTTGGGGATAAAATCAGAAACTATTGATTTATTAAGTTTTTTATTGAAAAAAATAGTGGATAACCTTGTGAGATAAAAAAATAAAAGAACAGCCTTATTTCAGGCTGTTGATGATTCTATTGTATTCTTCTTGATTTGAAAAAGAAATAATGATTTTTCCACTATCTTTTTTAGACATTTTGATTTCTACATCTAATCCGAGTAGTTTTTTTAACTGTTCTTCTTCATTTTGTATGAAATGATTCGTTTTTTGAAGTTTCTTTTGTTTTTTCTCTGTCAGAAGAGCTTCTAACTTCCTTACAGAAATGTCTTCCTCGATGATTCGTTGAAAGAAATAGTCTTGTTGTTCCTTGTTCAACCCAACTAGAGAACGCGCATGGGCTTGTGATAGTTTGCCATTTTCTACTTCTGAGAGGATCTGTTCTGGCAAGGAAAGCAAGCGAATAGAGTTGCTGATATAAGGACGAGACTTGCCCATTTTATCTGCAATTTCAGTATGGGTGAATCCTTTATCTATGAGAGATTCATAGGCGCGTGCTTCTTCTATTGGGTTTAAATTTTCTCTCTGTAAATTTTCAATGATGGACTGGACAATCATCTCTTGATCTGAAAGCTGTTTAACAACAGCTGGGATAGACGTTAGACCAGCTAAAAGTGAAGCCCGATAGCGTCTCTCTCCTGCAAGGATTTCATAACCAATAACAGGAGATTGACGAACAATAATCGGTTGAATGACTCCATTTTCTTTTATAGATTGAGCTAGTTCATCTAGTTTTTCTCTATCAAATTCTTTTCGAGGTTGATAGGGATTTTTTTGTATATCTGTGATAGAAATCATTTCAAATTTTTCCATGATTCTACACTAACACATCTTTTCTCTTATGTAAAGGTTTCTTTACATAGATGTCAATTAAGATTCTAAATCACCTGAACTCTTGTCAAGTTTAATAGATGTAGTTTCTTCTTTACCGTTACGATAGTAAGTTATCTTAATGGTGTCTCCGATAGAATGATTGTAAAGAGCACTTTGTAAGTCTGTTGATGAAGCAATCTCTTTGTCATCTACTTTTGTAATAACATCGTATTTTTCAAGGTGACCATTTGCAGGCATATTGCTTTGTACAGAACGAACAACTACACCAGATGTTACATTGCTTGGAATATTCAGTCTTCTAATATCACTTGTATTAATATTTGAGAGATTGACCATTTGGATTCCCAAAGCTGGACGAGTCACTTTTCCGTTCTTTTCTAACTGTTCAATAATATTGATAGCATCATTTGCAGGGATTGCGAAACCAAGGCCTTCTACAGATGTGCCTCCATTTGTGGCAATTTTACTTGAGGTAATTCCGATAACCTGTCCTTGAATATTGATTAGTGGGCCACCAGAGTTACCTGGGTTAATAGCAGTATCAGTTTGGATAGCTTTTGTAGAAATAGCTTGTCCATCTTCAGATTTTAAAGATACATTTCGATTAAGACTAGATACGATACCTTGAGTGACAGTATTAGCATATTCAGAACCTAATGGGCTACCGATGGCAATAGCAGTTTCTCCTACGGTTAACTTGCTAGAATCACCAAACTCAGCTACTGTTGTCACTTTTTCTGAAGAGATTTTGACGACAGCAATATCAGAGAAAGTGTCCGCTCCGACAATTTCTCCGGGTACTTTAGTTCCATCTGACAAACGAATATCTACTTTGCTGGCGCCATTTATAACGTGATTATTGGTGACAATATAAGCTTCTTTATCATTCTTTTTATAAATAACCCCAGATCCTTCACTAGAGATTTGTTGAGAATCTGTGTCAGTATCATCATTTCCAAATACGCTATTTTGTCTATTTGCTGAATAAGTAATAACAGAAACAACAGCATCTTTTACTTTGTTAACAGCCTGTGTTGTTGAATTTTCGTTCTTATAGGCAGTCTGTGTAATGGTGCTATTGTTGTTAGAGTTGCTTACACTACTTTTTTGAGTTAGTTGAGCTATTGAAAAACTACCCAAGGCTCCACTAAAAAAGCTAATGACGATAACGACTAATAATTGAAACCCTTTTTTGTAAAATGTTTTTAGATGTTTCATATTTGCCTCCATTTATTTGAAATTACTGAAAGTATAAACTGACTAGCTTAATTATAACTTAAACACAAAAGTTTTTCACAGTTTGTGGATAACTTTTAAAAATCTGTGATTTTCTAGGTGAAATTTAACCTTTTGTTTTGTGAATAAGATGTGAAAAAATAGAGAATATGTTAGAATAGAGTCATGAAAATTAAAGTTGTAACAGTTGGGAAACTGAAAGAAAAGTATTTAAAAGATGGTATTACAGAGTATTCAAAACGAATTTCTCGATTTGCTAAGCTTGAAATGATAGAGCTAGCAGATGAAAAAACACCAGATAAGGCCAGTGAGTCAGAAAATCAAAAGATTTTAGAAATAGAAGGTCAGAGAATTTTATCAAAAGTTGGTGATCGTGATTTTGTTATTGTGTTGGCTATAGAAGGGAAAACTTTCTCCTCAGAAGAATTTAGTAAGCATTTAGAAGAAGCTTCTATAAAAGGATTTTCTACTCTTACTTTTATTATTGGAGGGAGTCTGGGATTAGCACAGGATGTAAAAAAGAGAGCTAATCTCTCTGTTAGTTTTGGCCGCTTAACTTTGCCCCATCAGTTAATGAGACTAGTCCTTGCTGAACAAATCTATCGCGCTTTTACGATTCAGCAGGGATCACCCTACCATAAATAGAAAATTGACTTTTAATTGAATTTTTGGTAGAATAATTGTGTTAGGTCTCATAGCTCAGCTGGATAGAGCATTCGCCTTCTAAGCGAACGGTCGCAGGTTCGAATCCTGCTGGGATCAATATAGTAGCAAAGCTGGGAATTTTCCCGGCTTTTTTCTTAAAAAAGTACACTTTGGGAGAAAAAAATGACAGTTGAGAGAATTTTATCTAAAACGAAATTCCATTTTGTATAATAGTTTTTGTAAGTTATCTTACAAGAAAAAACATTTTAGGAGATTTTATTATGAAAAACACAGTTAAATTGGAACAGTTTGTAGCCTTGAAGGAAAAAGACTTGCAGGAGATTAAAGGTGGGGAAAGTAGACTGTCAAGATTACTCCGTGATTTTATTTTCCAAATAAAACAGTAATGAAATAAGGAGAAAGAGTAATGAATTTGCTTGAATTTGGGACAGTTATTGTTTATTTTTTAATTATTAGTTACAGTTACCATTTAATTTGTAAAGGTCAAGTAAATAGAAGAGAACTATACGTTTTTGGTGCTTATACATTACTAACAGCAATAGCACTTGATTTTCCCTTATATCTTCTAAATTTAGATGGGTTAGGGATTGCAACATTTTTATTTCCTTTGGGCTTATATTCCTATTTTCGATGGATTAAACAGTATGAGAGGGATAGAGGACTATTCCTAAGTTTACTACTATCTCTTTTATATGAGAGCACTCATAACTTTCTGTCCGTAACTTTTTCCTCTATAACAGGAGACAATTTTGTTTCACAATATCATGCCCCATTCTTTTTCGTTGTAACAGTGTTGACTTATGTTGTTATCTTAAAAATCATTCATTATTTCCACTTAGAACTAAACTATTTTGATAAGGACTACCTTTATCCCTTCTTGAAAAAAGTATTTTTTGCTTTACTACTGCTCCATACTGCATCTTTCGTTTCAGATATGGTAAGTACGGTTAAACATTTGAATAGTTTTGGAAGTATTTTGTCATCTATTGTTTTTATCTCTCTCCTTTTGACCTTCTTTGCAATGAATTCTCATAAAGATCAAATGGAGAAAGAGATTGCTTTGAAGCAGAAAAAATTTGAACAGAAACATTTACAGAATTATACAGATGAAATTGTCGGACTGTATAATGAAATCCGTGGTTTTAGACATGACTATGCTGGGATGCTTGTCAGCATGCAGATGGCAATTGACAGTGGTGATTTACAGGAAATTGACAGAATTTACAATGAAGTTTTGGTCAAAGCAAATCATAAACTGCGTTCAGATAAGTATACTTACTTTGATTTGAACAACATAGAAGATTCAGCTTTACGAAGTTTGGTTGCTCAGTCCATTGTCTATGCTCGAAATAATGGTGTAGAGTTTACACTGGAAGTAAAAGATACGATTACCAAGCTCCCAATTGAACTATTGGATTTGGTTCGTATCATGAGCGTTTTATTGAACAATGCTGTCGAAGGATCGGCTGATAGTTATAAAAAACAGATGGAAGTAGCAGTTATTAAGATGGAGATTGAAACAGTTATTGTGATTCAGAATTCATGTAAAATGACGATGACTCCTTCAGGAGATCTATTTGCTTTAGGATTCTCCACTAAGGGAAGAAATCGCGGGGTAGGATTAAATAATGTGAAAGAACTACTAGATAAGTACAATAACATTATTTTAGAAACAGAGATGGAAGGCAGTACATTTAGACAAATTATTAGATTTAAGAGGGAATTTGAATGAAAGTTTTAATTTTAGAGGATGTTATTGAACATCAAGTGAGACTAGAGAGAATATTGAATGAAATTTCGAAAGAATCGAATATTCCAATATCATACAAGACAACAGGAAAAGTCCGTGAATTTGAAGAATACATTGAAAATGATGAAGTAAATCAGCTTTATTTCCTAGATATCGATATTCATGGAATTGAGAAAAAAGGATTTGAGGTTGCTCAGCTCATTCGTCATTACAATCCTTACGCTATTATCGTCTTTATCACCAGTCGATCAGAGTTTGCGACTCTAACCTATAAATACCAGGTATCAGCCCTAGATTTTGTTGATAAGGATATCAATGATGAGATGTTTAAGAAGAGAATTGAACAAAATATCTTCTACACGAAGAGTATGTTACTTGAAAATGAAGATGTTGTAGATTATTTCGACTACAATTACAAGGGAAATGATTTAAAAATTCCTTACCATGATATTTTGTATATTGAAACAACAGGTGTCTCTCATAAATTGCGCATTATTGGTAAGAATTTTGCAAAAGAGTTCTATGGAACAATGACAGATATTCAGGAAAAGGACAAACATACTCAGCGATTTTATTCTCCTCATAAGTCATTTTTGGTAAATATAGGTAACATCAGAGAAATTGATCGAAAAAACTTAGAAATTGTTTTCTATGAAGATCATCGCTGTCCTATTTCAAGGTTAAAAATTAGAAAATTAAAAGATATTTTAGAGAAAAAATCTCAAAAGTGATTGACAATTAGTAAGAAATTGATATAATGGTTATATCTGCTACAGATAGAAGGTCCGTTGGTCAAGGGGTTAAGACACCGCCTTTTCACGGCGGTAACACGGGT
>NZ_JVLX01000004.1:0-11677 GCF_001070815.1 Streptococcus pseudopneumoniae
AAACTAGGAAACTAGCCGCAGGTTGCTCAAAGCACTGCTTTGAGGTTGTAGATAAAACTGACGAAGTCAGTAACCATACCTACGGCAAGGCGACGTTGACGTGGTTTGAAGAGATTTTCGAAGAGTATTAGTTTTATTTCTACTGAATCTCCCATCTACTTACTCCTAAAGTTGCTTTCACTTGCCTCTTTTGATACACTTAAACTATGAATACAAATCTCAAACCCAAACTTCAGCGCTTCACTGCTGCGACTGCCTTTGCCTGTCCTATCTGCCAAGAAAATCTGACTCTGGTAGAGAGCAGTCTCAAATGTAGCAATCGCCATTCTTTTGACTTGGCTAAATTTGGCTATGTCAATCTGGCACCTCAAATCAAGCAATCTGCTAACTACGACAAAGAAAACTTTCAAAACCGTCAACAAATCCTAGAAGCCGGCTTTTATCAGGCTATTCTAGAGGTCGTTTCTGATTTACTTTCAAACTCAAAAAATGCCAAAACAATTTTAGATATCGGTTGTGGCGAAGGATTCTACTCTCGCAAACTCCAAGAAAGTCATCCCGACAAAACCTTCTATGCCTTTGACATCTCCAAAGATTCCGTCCAAATCGCTGCCAAGAGCGAACCCAACTGGGCAGTCAATTGGTTCGTTGGTGACCTAGCTCGCCTCCCTATAAAAGACGCCAGCATGGATATTCTGCTTGATATCTTTTCACCTGCCAACTATGGAGAATTTCGTCGCGTTTTATCCAAAGACGGTATCTTGATAAAGGTTATCCCAACTGAAAATCATCTCAAAGAAATCCGTCAAAGGGTACAGGACCAGTTGACAAACAAGAATTATTCTAATCAAGATATCAAAAATCATTTCCAAGAACACTTTACCATCCTATCTAGTCAAACAGCCTCTCTGACTAAGACTATAACAGCAGAGCAGCTCCAAGCCCTACTCAGCATGACACCTCTTCTCTTTCACGTCGACCAGAGAAAGATTGACTGGAACCAACTGACAGAGATTACCATCGAAGCGGAGATCCTTGTTGGGAAAACATTCTAAACGAGACTTCGCAAAGGTAGAAAACTTACTGAAAATCCTCAATATTACAAAAACGCATAAGAACAGGTGCTCAAAACCTTAATCTTATGCGTTTTGTTATAGTTTCCATACACATTAAGGGGAATTAGTTGAAATCAGTTCTCTTAATAACCATTGAATACCATATATTACATTTACTCCAAATATGATATAGGCCGTATAAATCAAGTATTTCGATTTCTCCCGCCTCAAAGAATAGATCTTGTACAAAATAAATAAATTTAAAGCAATAAATAATAGAGACAAAATCTTTCCTCCAAAATCAATCCTAACAGTAGGCTGTCAGGCATATACCTCATATTTATTTTCGATTCGAGATAACAAACTTATCAATAAATAGCAAGTGAAATAAGGCAAGTGTAATTCCCGATAAGCACCCATGATAAGAGATTTCTTGATGGGTAAGGGGGTAAAGATTACTATTACCCGCCAAGAGGCATGTTAAAATAACAAATAGAATCCAAAATAAATCCGTCCATTTATATTTTGAAAAATATTTTTTCCACATAAAAACACCTTCTTTCCTACAATCATATTATAATACTTTATGTAAGCGAATACAAGGGGTATGAGGTAATCAACTACGAATAAACATGAGGTTGAAGACAGTAAAAAACAGCATTTTAAGCCTTCACTGTATCTAGGATTTCCCTATTTTTAGACAAGATTGACCCAAATCCACAGCATTTAAAAAAGCGAATTCCAATCGAAACTCGCTTTTTTACAATTGGTAGTAGTATAAACTTGTATCTTAGTTCAAGTGCCAGATATCTTCGTTATACTGAGCAATTGTACGGTCAGATGAGAAGAATCCTGCTTTAGAAATGTTAACAATGACTTTATCCAACCATGCGTCACGGTCTTCGTAGTCAGCCAACATTTGTTCTTTAACCTTGATGTAGTCTTCCAAGTCAAGAAGAGTCATGAACCAGTCTTTGTTGATCAATTCATTGTAAAGACGTTCCAAGCGTTCTTTGTTTCCAGCTGCAAGGACTGCATCGCTAACGATGAAGTCAACCAATGGTTTGATAGCTTCACGAGCGTAGAATTCGCTTGATTTGTAAGCTGCTTTTTCGTAAAGGTCGATAACAGTTTCTGAATCTTCACCAAAGATGTAGATATTTTCGTCTCCAACCAACTCAGCGATTTCCACGTTAGCTCCGTCCATAGTACCAAGAGTCAAAGCTCCGTTCAACATGAATTTCATGTTACCAGTACCTGAAGCTTCTTTAGAAGCAAGTGAAATTTGTTCTGAGATATCACATGCTGGGATAAGGAAGCTTGCTGCAGTAACGTTATAGTTTTCAACCATAACTACTTGCAAGTGTGGAGCTACTGCTGGATCGTTAGCAATAACTTCTGACATGCAAAGGATTAAGTGGATGATGTCTTGAGCGATTGTATAGGCTGGAGCTGCCTTACCACCAAAGAAGATTGTGATTGGGCGAGCAGGGATGTTACCAGCTTTGATGTCAAGGTATTTGTGGATCACGTACAAAGCGTTCATTTGTTGGCGTTTGTACTCGTGAAGACGTTTGATTTGGATATCAAAGATAGAGTTTGGATTGATTTCCACACCTTGGTGTTCTTTCAAGTGACGAGCCAATTTACGTTTGTTGTGAGCCTTGATGCTTTCCAATTTTTCTTTGACAGCTGCTTTGTCTTCATAAGACAAAAGTTTTTCAAGCTCATCTGCTTCATGGTGCCAACCTTCTCCAATAATCTCATCCAAGTAGTGAGATAGTCTTGGGTTAGCATGCATGAGCCAACGACGGAAAGTGATACCGTTTGTTTTGTTGTTGAATTTTTCTGGGTAAAGGTCGTAGAAGGCTTTCAATTCAGAGTTCTTCAAGATTTCAGTGTGGAGTGCTGCTACCCCGTTAACACTGTATCCGTAGTGGATATCCATGTGAGCCATGTGAACACGTCCGCTCTCATCGATGATTTGAACAGCTGGATCTTTGTATTCTGCTTTCACGCGACGGTCCAATTCTTCGATGATTGGTACCAAATGAGGAACCACTTCTTGCAAGAATTCAAGAGGCCATTTTTCAAGGGCTTCAGCAAGGATTGTGTGGTTAGTGTAAGCAGTCATGCTACGAACGATTGAGATTGCTTCGTCAAGCTCGATACCACGTGCAGTCAAAAGACGGATCAATTCAGGGATAACCATTGATGGGTGAGTATCGTTGATTTGTACAACAGCGTAGTCAGCAAGGTCATGCAAGTTGCTTCCTTTTTCAATTGCTTCGTCGATGATCAATTGCGCACCGTTTGAAACCATGAAGTATTGTTGGAAGATACGGAGCAATTCACCTTGACGGTCACTATCATCTGGGTAAAGGAAAAGAGTCAAGTTGCGAGCGATATCTGTCTTGTCAAAGTTGATACCATCTTTAATAATAGAAGAATCAACTGAATCCAAGTCAAACAAACGCAAGCGGTTTTTAGTTGCTGTTTCATAACCAGTAACATCAATATCGTAAAGAGTTGATGTCAAAGTAAAGTCTGCAAATGGTACTTGGTAGCTACGGCTTGAACGAACCAACCAGTTTTGCTCTGTCAACCATGCATTTGGAATTGTTTCTTGTTGGTTGTTTTTAAGAACTTGTTGGAAAAGACCAAAGTGGTAGTTAAGACCAACACCGTCACCATTCAAACCAAGAGTTGCAATTGAGTCGATAAAGCAGGCAGCCAAACGTCCCAAACCACCATTACCAAGAGATGGTTCCAATTCAACTTCTTCAACTTCGATCAAGTCTTTACCTGCAGCAGCAAGTTCTTTTTTGACATCGTCGTAAAGACCAAGGTTGATCAAGTTGTTTGACAAGAGTTTACCAATCAAGAACTCAGCTGAGATGTAGTAAACTTTCTTTTTACCAGTGTTAACTGGTTTTTGGCTGCTTGCAAGCTTGCTGTAATTAAGAAGAGCCAGGTAAAGCTCTTCATTGCTACATTCTGCAATGGTTTTATTGTAACGATTTTGTACAAATTCTTGTAGTGATAACATGTTTAAGGTGTCTCCTGATATTGTATTATTTCTTTAATTCTACCAAATTTTCATTGATTCGGCGATAGATTGTTGTCAAGTCAAGCAAGCCTTCCTCGACAGCTGGTGTCAATTGATCCTCAGTCATACGCCAAGACCAGTTTCCACCAAGGGTAGATGGGAAGTTCATACGAGCTGCCTCATCCAATTCAAGCAAATCTTGCATAGTTGCAATTGCCATGAAGCTAACTGATGAAAAGACTGTACGAAGCATAGCGTGTGGCACTGTTTCGTATTCTTTACGGTTAGTGTAGCGAGCCATGTATTCACGAGTCGCATCATCGATCTCGTTACGGTACCAACCAAGGACCGTATTGTTATCATGTGTTCCTGTGTACATAACTGAGTTAGCAGGTGCCAAGTGTGGGCTATCGATGCTTTCGTCTTCTGGGTTGAAGGCAAATTGAAGAATCTTCATTCCTGGGAAGCCAGTACGTTCACGCAATTCGATCACTTCATCAGTCATGAAACCAAGATCTTCTGCGATGATGTTTAGCTCACCAAGTTCTTCCTTAACGGCTGCAAAAAGCTTGTAGCCAGGACCTTTCACCCACTCACCAGGTGCTGCTGTATCGGAACCAGCAGGGATTTCCCAGTAAGATTCGAAACCACGGAAGTGGTCGATACGAACGATGTCGTAGATTTTGAAGCTTTCACGCAAGCGTTCAATCCACCATTTGTAGCCGTCTTTGTCCATTGCTTCCCAGTCATAGATTGGGTTACCCCAAAGCTGACCAGTTGCAGAAAATTCATCTGGTGGGCATCCTGCGATGCAAGTCGCCTTACCGTTGACATCTGTCTTGAACAAATGTGGATTTGCCCACATATCGCTTGAATCTTCCGCTACATAGATTGGCATGTCTCCAACGATTTCGATGTGGTTGTCGTTAGCGTAAGCTTTCAATTTCAACCATTGTTGGAAGAAGAAGTATTGAGTCACACGGTGGTAAACCAACTTGTCTGCCAATTGCTCACGGTAGCTTTCAAGTGCTGAAGCTTTACGAGCACGAGCATCTGCATCTGGCCATTCAGTCCAAGCAAGATTTTCAAAATGCTCTTTGATAGCCATATACTCTGCAAAGAGTTCAAGCCATGATTGGTTGTCTTGAGCAAATTTCTCAAAATCTTTAACATCTCCGACTTCAAAGAAACATTTCACCGCTTTTTCCAAAAGAGGACGACGTGCATAGTAAATCTTAGCATAGTCAACTTCAGACGCATCGCTACCAAAGTCAACTCCTTCAAGGTCACTTGCTTCCAACAAACCTTGCTCCACCAAGATATCCAAATCGATAAAATGAGTGTTTCCCGCGAAGGCTGAGAAAGATTGGTAAGGAGAATCCCCGTAACTAGTTGTTCCTAATGGAAGGATTTGCCAGTAACGTTGTTTTGTACGGACCAAGAAATCAACGAAGTCGTAAGCACTTTGACCAAATGATCCGATTCCGTAGGCTCCTGGGAGAGAAGAGATGTGCATCAACACACCACTTTGACGTTTTTTCATAAACAACACCTCGTGTATTTGTAGTTTAAATTTTCATTTTCGGACGCAAACGTTTGCGCTATTACTAGTATAGCTTATTTTCTTGATAAATGCAAGCGTTTTTAAAAAACTTTTTGATTATTTTTTTAAAAAAATTTGTCCTTCTTTATGTATACATATACATTTTTCTTTTCTATTTACAAAATCTTCTTCAACTATAAATAGAAGGCTCAACTTAGCCTACGTTTGGTCTAGAGCAATTTATTTTTTGTTCAAAATTTAGGCAATCGTTTCCCTAAATAATTTCAGTAAAATCATGAAAATATGTTTTCTGACTTTTCTTCTATTATAAACAAATAAAACGCTTACCCTTTTCGTGAAATTTTTTTAAAGTTTTTACAAAAAACACTTGCAACCGTTTTCTATTTGTGCTATACTAGTCCCATAAAGGAAAACGTTTGCGTTTCCTCATTATAAAATTTGTTATTCTTTAGGAGGAATACACTATGTCATCTAAATTCATGAAGAGCGCTGCTGTGCTTGGAACTGCTACACTTGCTAGCTTGCTTTTGGTAGCTTGCGGAAGCAAAACTGCTGATAAACCTGCTGATTCTGGTTCATCTGAAGCGAAAGAAATCACTCTTTACGTTGAGGACCAATACAAAGCTTATGCTGAAACAGTAGCTAAAGCTTATAAAGAACAATCAGGAACAACAGTTAACATCAAATCTGGTGACCAAATGGGTGGGCTTGACAAACTTTCTCTTGACAACCAATCAGGTCAAGCTCCTGACGTTATGATGGCTCCATACGACCGTGTAGGTAGCCTTGGTACTGACGGACAACTTTCAGAAGTGAAATTGAGCGACGGTGCTAAAACAGATGATAAAACTAAATCTCTTGTAACAGCTGCTGACGGTAAAGTTTACGGTGCTCCTGCCGTTATCGAGTCACTTGTTATGTACTACAACAAAGACTTGGTAAAAGAAGCTCCAAAAACATTTGCTGACTTGGAAAACCTTGCTAAAGATAGCAAATACGCATTCGCTGGAGAAGATGGAAAAACTTCTGCTTTCCTAGCTGACTGGACAAACTTCTACTTTGCATACGGACTTCTTGCTGGTAACGGCGGTTACGTATTCGGACAAAACGGTAAAGACGCTAAAGACATCGGTCTTGCAAACGACGGCGCTATCAAAGGTGTAGAATACGCTAAAACTTGGTATGAAAAATGGCCTAAAGGTATGCAAGATACTGAAGGAGCTGGAAACCTAATCCAAACTCAATTCCAAGAAGGTAAAACAGCTGCTATCATCGACGGACCTTGGAAAGCCCAAGCCTTCAAAGACGCTAAAGTAAACTACGGTGTTGCAACTATCCCAACTCTTCCAAACGGAAAAGACTACGCAGCATTTGGTGGTGGTAAAGCTTGGATCATCCCATCAAGCACTAAGAACCTTGAAGCTGCTCAAAAATTTGTAGACTTCCTTGTTTCAACTGAACAACAAAAAGCCTTCTACGATAAAACTAATGAAATCCCAGCTAACACTGAAGCTCGTTCATACGCTGAAGGTAAAAATGATGAGTTGACAACAGCTGTTATCAAACAGTTCAAGAACGCTCAACCAATGCCAAACATCTCTCAAATGTCAGCTGTTTGGGACCCAGCTAAAACAATGTTGTTTGAAGCTGTAAGTGGTAAGAAAGATGCTAAAACAGCTGCTAACGATGCTGTAACATTGATCAAAGAAACAATCAAACAAAAATTTGGTGAATAAAAAATTTGTTCAAGGGGGGTGGAAATCAAATCCCCCTTTGAATTTATCAATAGAAACACAAATAATTTAGCTTTCTTATAAAAAGCGGTATCCTATGAAAGGAGTTATTATGGAAAAGCAACAACCTAGTAAAGCAGCCCTGCTGTCTATCATTCCTGGGTTAGGACAGATTTACAATAAACAAAAAGCCAAAGGTTTTATCTTCCTTGGTGTAACCATCGTATTTGTCCTTTATTTCCTAGCACTTGCAGCCCCTGAATTGAGCAATCTCATCACTCTTGGTGACAAGCCAGGTCGTGACAATTCCCTCTTTATGCTGATTCGTGGCGCCTTCCATTTAATCTTTGTAGTTGTTTATGTACTCTTTTATTTCTCAAATATTAAAGATGCTCATACAACTGCCAAACACATTAATAATGGTATTCCAGTAGCACTTACCTTTAAAGAAATGGTCAAAGGAATCTATGAAAATGGTTTCCCTTACCTCTTGATCATTCCATCTTATGTTGCCATGACCTTCGCGATTATCTTCCCAGTTATCGTAACCTTGATGATCGCCTTTACCAACTATGACTTCCAACACTTACCACCAAACAAATTGTTGGACTGGGTTGGTTTGACGAACTTTACGAACATCTGGAGTTTGAGTACCTTCCGTTCTGCCTTCGGTGCCGTTCTTTCTTGGACTATCATCTGGGCTTTGGCTGCCTCAACTTTACAGATCGTCATCGGTATCTTCACAGCTATCATTGCTAACCAACCATTTATCAAAGGAAAACGTATCTTTGGTGTTATTTTCCTTCTTCCTTGGGCTGTTCCAGCCTTCATCACTATCTTGACATTCTCAAATATGTTTAACGATAGTGTCGGAGCCATCAACACTCAAGTATTGCCAATCTTAGCTAAATTCCTTCCTTTCCTTGATGGTGCTCTTATTCCTTGGAAAACAGACCCAACTTGGACTAAGATTGCCTTGATTATGATGCAGGGTTGGCTTGGATTCCCATACATCTACGTTTTGACCTTGGGTATCTTACAATCTATTCCTAACGACCTTTACGAAGCAGCTTATATTGACGGTGCCAATGCTTGGCAAAAATTCCGCAACATCACTTTCCCAATGATCTTGGCTGTTGCGGCACCTACTTTGATTAGTCAATACACCTTCAACTTTAACAACTTCTCTATCATGTACCTCTTCAATGGTGGAGGACCTGGTAGTGTCGGAGGTGGAGCTGGTTCAACCGATATCTTGATCTCATGGATCTACCGTTTGACAACAGGTACATCTCCTCAATACTCAATGGCGGCAGCTGTTACCTTGATTATCTCTATCATTGTCATCTCAATCTCTATGATCGCATTCAAGAAACTACACGCATTTGATATGGAGGACGTCTAAGATGAATAACTCAATTAAACTCAAACGTAGACTGACTCAAACCCTTACTTACCTCTACTTAATTGGCCTATCGATCGTGATTATCTATCCACTGTTGATTACTATCATGTCAGCCTTTAAAGCAGGTAACGTCGCAGCCTTTAAACTAGATACTAACATCGACTTCAATTTTGATAACTTTAAAGGACTCTTTACTGAAACTCTATATGGTACTTGGTATCTCAATACCTTGATCATCGCCTTGATTACCATGGCGGTTCAAACAAGCATCATCGTACTTGCTGGTTATGCCTACAGCCGTTACAACTTCTTGGCTCGTAAACAAAGTTTGGTCTTCTTCTTGATTATCCAAATGGTGCCAACCATGGCCGCTTTGACAGCCTTCTTCGTTATGGCACTTATGTTGAACGCCCTTAACCACAGCTGGTTCCTCATCTTCCTCTACGTTGGTGGTGGTATCCCGATGAATGCTTGGCTCATGAAAGGCTACTTCGATACAGTGCCAATGTCTCTAGACGAATCTGCAAAACTAGACGGTGCAGGACACTTCCGCCGCTTCTGGCAAATTGTTCTTCCACTTGTTCGCCCAATGGTTGCCGTACAAGCTCTCTGGGCCTTCATGGGACCTTTTGGAGACTATATCCTTTCTAGTTTCTTGCTTCGTGAGAAAGAATACTTTACTGTTGCCGTAGGTCTCCAAACCTTCGTTAGCAATGTGAAAAACTTGAAGATTGCCTACTTCTCAGCAGGTGCTATCCTCATTGCCCTTCCAATCTGTATTCTCTTCTTCTTCCTACAAAAGAACTTTGTTTCAGGACTTACAAGTGGTGGCGACAAGGGATAATATATCCCCGCCACCCTTTTTCATTTTGAAGCTTGTGACTATAAAACTATCCTTGTAGCAAGCAATTTTTCTCCTAGACTTGAAATAAAGCACATTTCTCTATATAATAATACTCATATAGAAAACACCTTTTAGAAAGATACCTATGCTTCCATATCCATTTTCCTATTTTTCAAGTATTTGGGGATTTCGTAAGCCCCTGTCCAAACGTTTCGGGCTCAACTGGTTTCAGCTTCTCTTTACCAGTATCTTCCTTATCAGCTTATCTATGGTACCTATTGCCATCCAAAACAGTTCACAAGATACTTATCCGCTAGAAACCTTTATCGATAATGTCTATGAACCATTGACAGATAAGGTTGTACAGGATCTCTCTGAACACGCTACAATTGTTGATGGCAAATTAACTTATACTGGAACATCTAGTCAAGCGCCTTCTATTGTGATCGGTCCAAGTCAAAGCAAGGAATTACCTAAGGACTTGCAACTGCATTTCGATACGAATGAGCTAGTCATCAGCAAGGAAAGTAAAGAGCTGACCCGTATCTCTTACCGAGCGATTGAGACTGAGAGTTTCAAAAGTAAAGACAGCTTGACCCAAGCCATTTCTAAAGACTGGTATCAGCAAAATCGTGTCTATATCAGTCTCTTCCTAGTTCTCGGTGCGAGCTTCCTCTTTGGTTTGAATTTCTTTATTGTCTCTCTAGGAGCGAGTCTTCTCCTTTATATCACTAAGAAATCACGCCTCTTTTCATTTAGAACCTTTAAAGAGTGCTACCATTTTATCTTGAACTGTTTAGGATTACCAACTCTGATTACGCTTATTTTGGGATTATTTGGCCAAAATATGACAACTCTCATCACTGTACAAAACATTCTTTTTGTTCTATATCTGGTCACTATCTTTTATAAAACGCATTTCCGTGATCCAGATTACCATAAATAGGAGATTTTTATGCCCGTTACGATTAAAGACGTGGCCAAGGCTGCTGGTGTTTCGCCTTCAACCGTAACCCGTGTTATTCAAAATAAATCAACCATTAGCGACGAAACGAAAAAACGCGTTCGCAAGGCTATGAAGGAACTCAATTACCACCCCAACCTCAACGCTCGTAGTTTGGTAAGCAGTTATACCCAAGTTATCGGCTTGGTCCTTCCCGACGACTCAGACGCCTTCTATCAAAATCCTTTCTTCCCATCTGTCCTCCGTGGTATTGCCCAAGTCGCTTCTGAAAACCACTATGCTATTCAGATTGCAACAGGGAAAGATGAAAAAGAGCGTCTTAAAG
Organism: Streptococcus pseudopneumoniae; assembly: GCF_001070815.1. Lineage (GTDB taxonomy): Bacteria > Bacillota > Bacilli > Lactobacillales > Streptococcaceae > Streptococcus > Streptococcus pseudopneumoniae_P. The sequence continues at coordinate 10,940 of NZ_JVLX01000004.1, forward strand.
CTATTTCACAGATGGTTTACGGCAAACGTGTGGATGGTTTGATCTTCCTTTATGCCGAAGAGGAAGATCCCTTGGTCAAATTGGTAGCTGAAGAGCAGTTCCCCTTCCTCATTCTAGGAAAATCCATTTCACCCTTTATCCCTCTTGTCGATAATGACAATGTCCAAGCTGGTTTTGATGCAACCGAATATTTCATCAAAAAAGGATGTAAACGAATTGCCTTTATCGGAGGTGCTAAGAAACTTTTCGTTACACAAGACCGTCTAACTGGTTACGAATCTGCGCTCAAGCAATACCAACTGCCTATTGATGGAAATTTAACCTATTTTGCAACGGAGTTCCTAGAAGAAAAAGGGTATCAATTTAGCAAGCTCCTCTTTCAGCATGATCCACAAATCGATGCTATCATCACAACCGATAGTCTCCTAGCTGAAGGGGTCTGTGATTATATCACAAAGCACCAACTGGATGTCCCTGTTCTCAGCTTTGACTCGGTCAATCCCAAGCTCAACTTGGTAGCCTATGTCGATATCAATAGTTTAGAGCTTGGTCGTGTTTCCCTTGAAACTATTCTCCAGATTATTAATGATAATAAAAACAATAAGCAAATTTGTTACCGTCAGTTGATTGCCCACAAAATTATCGAAAAATAAAAACCAGCTCACGCTGGTTTTTTTAGTCATTATACTCAATGAAAATCAAAGAGCAAACTAGGAAGCTAGCCGCAGGTTGCTCAAA
>NZ_JVLX01000005.1:0-26257 GCF_001070815.1 Streptococcus pseudopneumoniae
TGGTCTAGCTAGTCTTGGACTTCTTGGAATGTTGGGTGCATTCGGACTCGTAGCTCGTAAGAAAAAAGAAGATTAAAAACTCATAGTTTTTGAGAAGATGATTCGTCATCTTCTTTTTTTATTTTGGTCTTTTTACTTGCGTAAAAAATTGTTTTTTAGTATAATAGTTTATTGTGAGCGAACCTCACTTACCCCTTGCAAAGTCTTGGGGTCATTAGACCAAAAGGAGGAACATATCAATGGCTAAATACGAAATTCTTTATATCATTCGTCCAAACATTGAAGAAGAAGCTAAAAACGCTTTGGTAGCACGTTTTGACTCTATTTTGACTGACAACGGTGCAACTGTTGTTGAATCAAAAACTTGGGAAAAACGTCGTCTTGCATACGAAATCCAAGATTTCCGTGAAGGACTTTACCACATCGTTAACGTTGAAGCAAACGACGATGCAGCTCTTAAAGAGTTTGACCGTCTTTCAAAAATCAACGCTGACATTCTTCGTCACATGATCGTCAAAACTGACGCGTAAGAAGGTAAACTATGATTAACAATGTTGTACTTGTAGGGCGTATGACACGTGACGCTGAGTTGCGTTATACCCCATCAAATGTAGCAGTTGCGACTTTTACTCTTGCAGTAAACCGTACATTTAAGAGTCAAAATGGCGAACGTGAGGCTGATTTTATCAATGTCGTTATGTGGCGCCAACAGGCTGAAAACCTTGCTAACTGGGCTAAAAAAGGCTCACTTATCGGGGTGACAGGTCGTATCCAGACTCGTAGTTACGATAATCAGCAAGGACAACGTGTCTACGTGACAGAGGTCGTGGCTGAGAATTTCCAAATGTTGGAAAGCCGTAGTGTGCGTGAGGGTCACACAGGTGGAGCTTACTCTGCACCAACTGCAAACTATTCAGCACCTACAAATTCAGTACCAGACTTTTCACGTGATGAAAATCCATTTGGAGCAACAAATCCGTTGGATATTTCAGATGATGATTTACCATTCTAATGGACAACTAAAATTATAAAGGAGAAAACACATGGCTCAACAACGTCGTGGCGGATTCAAACGCCGTAAAAAAGTTGATTACATCGCAGCAAACAAAATTGAATATGTTGATTACAAAGATACTGAGCTTCTTAGCCGTTTCGTTTCAGAACGTGGGAAAATCCTTCCTCGTCGTGTAACAGGAACTTCAGCTAAAAACCAACGTAAAGTAACAACAGCTATCAAACGCGCTCGCGTAATGGCTTTGATGCCTTTCGTAAACGAAGATTAAAAAAAGAGGTCCAGTGGACCTCTTTTTCATGAGCTTGAAAACAAGAAAGTGAATTAAGACCCGGTTGGGTCTTTTTTTCACGAGCCTTGAAATGAGAGAGCGAGTTGGGGTCCGGGTGGACCTCTTTTTCATGAGCTTGAAAACAAGAAAGCGAATTAAGACCCCGACGGGTCTTTTTTCACGAGATAGTTTTTTTCTGACCTTGGCGTGCTATAATGGTAATAGAAAGAGTAAAGGTGGGTAAGTCAAAGATGAATTGCACGATTAGAAATATGATTAAGTCTGATATTGAATCCTTATCTCATGGATTTATGAATCAAGGTTGGCCTGCTAGAGAAGAAATTTTGGATAGATATTTTCTGGAACAGGAAAGTGGGGAGAGAGAAGTCTTAGTTGTAGAGATTGATGGTGCTGTAGCGGGCTACGTTACCATTTTGCCCTCTGCTAAACATGGTCCTTTTGCAGAAGTCTATCCAGAATTATCAGATTTTAATGTGTTTGAGCCTTTTCGAAATCAAGGGATTGGGAATCAACTGCTAGAAGAAGCAGAAAAACGAGTCCAGTTTGTTTCGAGTAAGGTCACTCTTGGTGTAGGTTTGCACTTAGGCTATGGCCCTGCCCAGAGATTGTATATCAAACGAGGTTATATTCCAGATGGGACAGGTGTGTGGTATAGAAATAAACCCTTGGAAATGAATGCAACTAGCCAAAATAATGATGATTTAGTTTTATACTTATCCAAGGACTTACAATAAAACTGGAAACTTTTTGAAAATAGGGGATTTAGCTACTTTATGGTATAATGGAAAGAGTTAGATTGAAAGAGGTAGTGAGATGGATGCCAAATTAAGATACAAGGCAAAGAAAATCAAGATTGTCTTTTTTGATATTGATGATACATTGAGAAATTCCAAGACGGGTTTTATTCCAGCTTCAATCCCAACTGTTTTTAAGCAATTACGTGAGAAAGGAATTTTGACAGGTATTGCTTCTGGACGAGGGATTTTTGGTGTCGTTCCAGAGATTCGTGAGCTCAATCCTGACTTTTTTGTGACCTTAAATGGGGCCTACATTGAAGATAAAAAAGGTCGGGTTATTTATCAACATCAGATTGAGAAGTCAGATGTTGAAGAGTATATCTCTTGGGCTAAGGAAGAAGGAATTGAGTATGGTTTGGTTGGGAGTCATGATGCTAAGTTATCGACTCGCACCGATATGATTAGTGAGGCTATCAATCCAATTTACCCTGATTTGGATGTAGATCCTGATTTCCATGAAAAAGAAGATATCTATCAGATGTGGACTTTTGAGGATAAGGGAGATGACTTGCACTTGCCTGATAGTCTCTCAGACAAACTTCGCATGGTTCGTTGGCATGAGCATTCGTCTGATATTGTGCCAATTTCAGGTTCCAAAGCGACGGGGGTGGAAAAGGTTGTGGAACACCTTGGCTTGAAACCAGAGAACGTCATGGTTTTTGGAGATGGCCTCAACGACTTGGAACTCTTTGATTATGCTGGAATCAGCGTTGCAATGGGAATTTCTCATGAAAATATCAAAGAAAAAGCAGATTTTATTACAAAAACATTAGAAGAAGATGGCATTTTTGATGCCTTAGAAGGATTTGGTATGGTAGAAAAAGAATTGCATTTCCCACAAGTAGATATTGAAACAGTAGAAGGTCCTCTTGCGACTATTAAGACCAATCACGGAGACTTGCGTATCAAGCTCTTCCCTGAACATGCTCCTAAAACAGTGGCTAACTTTGTAGCTCTTTCAAAAGATGGCTACTATGATGGTGTCATTTTCCACCGTATTATCAAGGACTTTATGATTCAAGGTGGAGACCCAACTGGAACTGGTATGGGTGGCGAGTCAATCTACGGCGAATCATTTGAGGATGAATTCTCTGAAGAACTTTACAATATCCGTGGTGCCCTTTCTATGGCCAATGCTGGTCCAAATACCAACGGCAGCCAGTTCTTTATCGTGCAAAATCAACATTTGCCTTATTCTAAGAAAGAAATTGCTCGTGGTGGTTGGCCAGAACCGATCGCAGAAATCTATGCCAACCAAGGTGGAACCCCTCACCTAGACCGACGTCACACTGTATTTGGTCAGCTAGCTGATGAAGCTTCTTACGCTGTCTTGGATGGCATTGCTGCTGTTGAGACAGGGGCCATGGACAAGCCAGTTGAAGATGTCGTGATTGAAACAATTGAAATCGAGGACTAAGATGAAAATCGGTGATAAGCTAAAGGGCCGTATTACAGGGATTCAGCCCTACGGTGCCTTTGTTGAGCTAGAGACGGGTGATACGGGACTGATTCACATTTCAGAGATTCGGACAGGATTTATTGAAAATATCCAAGAAGCCTTGAAAGTTGATGAAGAGGTTCAAGTTCAAGTAGTGGATTTAGATGAATTTACAGGGAAAGCTAGTCTTTCTATCCGCACTTTGGAGGAAGAAAAGCATCAGTTTCCAAGACGGAGACGCTTTTCAAGCGATCGTTTTAACTATGGCTTTGCTCCTCTCAAACGAATGATGCCAATTTGGACCAAGGAAGCCCTTCAACATTTGAAGAATCAGAAACACTAGTTAGAAATTTCTATCTTTTGTAATGTTAATATAAATTTGCTATAATAGGACCATGGAAGAAGAACAATTATTAAAATCAGGAGAGCGTATTAACCAGCTCTTTTCGACAGATATTAAAATCATTCAAAATAGAGAGGTTTTTAGCTATTCGGTGGATAGTGTTCTCTTGTCACGTTTTCCACGTTTTCCTAAAAAGGGCTTGATAGTGGATTTTTGCGCTGGAAATGGAGCAGTTGGGCTATTTGCTAGCACTCGAACTCAGGCACAGATTTTGGCTGTTGAGATTCAGGAGCGTTTGGCAGATATGGCTGAGCGCTCTGTCCGTTTGAATGGTTTGGAAGAGCAGATGGAGGTCATCTGTGATGATTTGAAAAATATGCCTGCTTACATTCAGGGAAGTAAGGTGGATATGATTTTGTGTAATCCGCCCTATTTCAAGGTAGATCCTCATTCCAATCTGAACGAGAGTGAACATTATCTCTTGGCGCGCCATGAAATTACGACTAATTTGGAAGAAATCTGTCGTAGTGCCCAGAGTATTCTCAAATCCAATGGACGCTTGGCCATGGTTCATCGTCCTGATCGACTTTTAGATATCTTGGATACGTTACAACAGCATAATCTAGCTCCTAAGCGCCTGCAATTTGTTTATCCAAAAAGAGAAAAGGAAGCAAATATGCTCTTGATTGAGGCCATCAAGGATGGTTCAACAAGTGGCTTTAAGGTCTTACCACCTCTCATTGTTCACAATGATGATGGCTCTTATACGCCGGAACTCGAAGAGATTTATTATGGATCATAAGGCTTATATGTACGTGCTGGAGTGTCGTGATGGATCTTACTATACAGGCTATACGACTGATGTGAGAAGACGCCTCGCTATCCACAATAGTGGGAAGGGAGCCAAATACACACGAGCACGCTTGCCAGTCAAACTTATCTATGTTCAAGGTTTTGCCAGTAAGGAAGAAGCCATGTCAGCAGAAGCCCTTCTCAAGCGTAAGAAGAGGCCACAGAAGGAAAGATTTTTATCTGAAAATCAAGATAGAAATTTACTCATACTCAATGAAAATCAAAGATCAAACTAGGAAGCTAGCCGTAGTCAGTACTTGAGTACGGCAAGGCGAAGCTGACGTGGTTTGAAGAGATTTTCGAAGAGTATCAGTTATTTTGAAGAATTGTGAGGAGCCCTTTGACTCCTCTTACTTTTGTCAAAAAGCGAAAAAAATGCTACAATAAAGAGAATAAATAAAATGAGGTATTATCATGTCTAAGATTCTAGTATTTGGTCACCAAAATCCAGACTCAGATGCCATCGGGTCATCTGTAGCCTTTGCCTACCTTGCAAAAGAAGCATACGGTTTGGATACGGAAGCTGTTGCTCTTGGAACTCCAAATGAAGAAACAGCCTTTGTCTTGAACTATTTTGGTGTAGAAGCACCGCGTGTTATCACTTCTGCCAAAGCAGAAGGAGCAGAGCAAGTTATCCTGACTGACCACAATGAATTCCAACAATCTGTATCAGATATCGCTGAAGTAGAAGTTTATGGTGTTGTAGATCACCACCGTGTGGCTAACTTTGAAACTGCAAGCCCACTCTACATGCGTTTGGAGCCAGTTGGTTCAGCGTCTTCAATCGTTTACCGTATGTTCAAAGAACATGGTGTAGCTGTACCTAAAGAGATTGCTGGTTTGATGCTTTCAGGTTTGATTTCAGATACCCTTCTTTTGAAATCACCAACAACACACCCAACAGATACAGTCATTGCTCCTGAATTAGCTGAATTGGCTGGTGTCAACTTGGAAGAATATGGTTTAGCTATGTTGAAAGCTGGTACAAACTTGGCTAGCAAATCTGCTGAAGAATTGATTGATATCGATGCTAAGACTTTTGAATTGAACGGAAATAATGTCCGTGTTGCTCAAGTAAACACAGTTGACATCGCTGAAGTATTGGAACGTCAAGCAGAAATTGAAGCTGCAATGCAAGCCGCTAACGCAGCAAATGGTTATTCTGACTTTGTCTTGATGATTACAGATATCGTCAACTCAAACTCAGAAATCCTAGCACTTGGTGCTAACATGGACAAGGTTGAAGCAGCCTTCAACTTCAAACTTGAAAACAATCATGCCTTCCTTGCTGGTGCTGTTTCACGTAAGAAACAAGTGGTACCTCAATTGACTGAAAGCTTTAATGCTTAAGATTTTGAGTGTTAATTCAAATTAGGAAAGGCTAGTTTGACTTATATCGAAAGGAGTTTCGGCTCCTTTTTTTCTAGGAGTGAAGCATGTTAGAAAATGGCGATTTGATTTTTGTGAGAGATGAGTCAGATATGGGACAGGCCATCCAGACTTCCACAGGCAACTATAACCATGTTGCGATTTGTTTGGATGGGATGATTTACCACGCTAGTGGACAGGATGGTGTTGTCTGTCAGGAACCAGTAGACTTCTTTGAGTCCAATCACTTGTACGACCTCTATTTCTACCCAGAAATGGATATCCAGTCTGTGAAGGAAAAAGCTTGCAAACATCTAGGAACACCCTACAATGCTTCTTTCTATCCAGCTGGACCTGGTTTCTACTGTTCCCAGTACATGGCAGAAATCCTACCGATTTTTGAAACGATTCCCATGAAATTTGGAGATGGGGAGCAGGAGATTAGTGATTTTTGGAGAGAGTATTACAGAGAACTAGGTCTGCCTGTTCCTTTGAACCAAGCTGGGACCAATCCTAGTCAGTTGGCAGCATCGCCTCTGTTAGAATGTAAAGAAAGGAATCTTCATGATTCAGATTTTTAATCCATCTCGTTTGACGAGACAGCCATTTTTTAGAGAATTGATCCGCTATCTGGACCAGCATGAGGATGTGATTTTACGGGAAATCAAGGCTCAATTTCCAGATATTGCAGTTGATAAACTCATGGAAGAGTATATAAAGGCAGGTTTGATTCTACGAGAAAATAAGCGTTATTACCTTAATCTTCCTATGCTTGAATCACTCGATAGTCTCGAACTGGATCAAGAGATTTTTGTCAGCGAAGATAGTCCGGTCTATCAAGCCTTGTTAGAGCAGAGTTTTGAGACAGAATTGCGCAATCAAACCAATGCAGCTATTTTAGTTGAAAAGACGGACTTTGCGCGGACTAAAATGACCCTGTCCAATTATTTCTACAAGGTCAAACATCAGTATCCTTTGACAGAGAAACAGCAGAAACTTTATGACATTTTAGGAGATGTCAATCCTGAGTATGCACTCAAATACATGACAACTTTTTTGCTAAAATTTCTCAAAAAAGACCAGCTTATGCAGAAACGCCGTGATATCTTTGTGGACAGTTTAGTTGTCCTAGGTTATATTGTCCAAAATGAAGATGGAAAGTATGAATTGAACGTCGATTTTGATAAGGAAAGATTAACTTTCTACTTGGCCTGATTTCTTATCTCTGAGCACATTGTTTGACTTTACTTAGTATTTGGTATAAACTGTATGTAACCGGTAACACTTATCGGAATAAAATTAAAGGAGACAATCATATGTCACTTGAAAACAAATTGGAACAAGCAACAGGCGCTATCAAAGAAGGATTTGGTAAAGTTACTGGGGATAGCAAGACTGAAGCAGAAGGCGCTGTAGAAAAGACAGTTGCTAAAGCAAAAGAAGTAGTTGAAGATGCTAAAGGTGCTGTAGAAGGTGCCGTTGAGGGTTTGAAAAACGCTTTTAAATAAAAATAGAAAAAATCAAGGGTTTCATTTCCCTTGATTTTTTACTATCTTATAAATAATTTTCTGCGACGGCTGCATCTCCTGGATAGGCTTCTTTCTTGCCTTGGACGATTTGGTAGCAATCGGCTCCCTTACCAGCAATTATAACTGCATCTAATTCGTGATTTGTGATAGCCATCGCTGCCTTGATGGCTTCTTGGCGATCCGCAATTTTTTCAACAGGATGATTGATGTAGCTACTAATTTCATCCGCAATGGCCATTGGGTCTTCATAGTTGGGGTCATCAGCAGTCAGAAAGACTTGAATCTCAGGGTGCTGATTGAGGAGGAGGCCAAAGTCCTTACGACGGCTTTCTCCCTTGTTTCCTGTAGAACCCAGAACCAGAGCAATCTTTCCAGTTTGATGAGTTTCAACCACATTGATTAGTTTTTTGAGACTATCACCATTGTGGGCGTAGTCGATGAAGACCTTGGCGCCATTATTCTGAGTGAGGACTTCCATACGACCAGGAACGCGGGTTGCAGCGATTCCTTTTTTGATGTCCTCAAGACTAGCTCCGAGACGGAGGCAGGCAAGTCCAGCAGCAACTGCATTTTCTTGGTTGAAGTGACCAATCAGTTGAATATCATAATCTCCAGCGAGTTTACCTGTAGCTGAGAATCTAAAGGCTTTGGAATTCTCGATTTGGTTTTCAGACTGGCTACCATAGAAATCATGGTCTTGATCTGCCACTTGTTCCTTTAAGACAGAAAAATGGTCCATGTCACTGTTAATGATGACTGCTCGGCTATTTTTCATCAAGAGACGCTTGTGGTAGAAGTAGTCTTCAAAGCTAGGGTGTTCAATCGGGCCGATATGGTCGGGGCTGATATTGAGGAAAACTCCCACATCAAAGGTTAGACCATAGACACGTTTGACCAGATAGGCCTGACTGGATACTTCCATAATGAGGTGAGTACGGCCATTTTGCACAGCTTGATTCATCATATCAAAGAGGTCAATACTCTCAGGGGTTGTTAATGCAGACTTAAAGAAACTCTTGCCATCTAGAGTTGTATTCATGGTCGAGAGCATAGCAGGTCGATGCCCTTGAGATAAGATGTTATAAGCGAAATAGGCTGCTGTTGTTTTACCTTTGGTTCCAGTGAAGGCGAGGAGTTTGAGCTTTTTCTGTGGATTTCCATAAAATTCCATAGCTACCAAACTCATGGCTTTCTTGATATCACTGACGATAATAGCAGGAATACCAACTTCATAGTCTTCTTCAGCCACATACCAACCGAGGCCTTGAGAGATGGCAGAAATCAGAAATTCCTTCTTAAAGGCAGCACCCTTGACGAAAAAGAGGCTCTTCTCTTTGGCCTTGCGGCTATCATAGCAGATGGTGTCAAATATGACATGGCTGTAGTTGTAGTGATAATGTCCTTGGTCGATAATCTCACGTAAGAGATTATCTTTCTTTAAAATATCTAATACGGTTTCAATCTTAATCATACTTTCTATTGTAAACCGAAAGTCGTAAATTTACAAGTGACAAGGAAAAGTTTATAATGGAAGATGAGGAAGTTTTCCTAGTGATTAAAATTAAATGAGGAATCTATGTCTAACGAAAACAATCACCAGCAGGCCCAGATGTTACGGGGGACTGCTTGGCTAACGGCTAGTAACTTTATCAGTCGTCTACTCGGTGCCATTTATATCATCCCTTGGTATATATGGATGGGGTCTTATGCGGCTACAGCAAATGGTCTCTTTACCATGGGCTACAATATCTATGCCTGGTTCTTGCTGATTTCAACAGCAGGGATTCCAGTTGCGGTGGCCAAGCAAGTGGCCAAGTACAATACCATGCGAGAAGAAGAGCATAGCTTTGCCCTGATTCGGAGCTTTTTAGGCTTTATGACTGGATTAGGTCTTGTTTTTGCACTAGTCTTGTATGTCTTTGCTCCTTGGCTAGCAGATTTGTCAGGTGTAGGGAAAGACCTGATCCCAATCATGCAGAGCTTGGCTTGGGCGGTCTTGATTTTCCCATCTATGAGTGTGATTCGAGGCTTCTTCCAAGGGATGAATAACCTGAAACCTTATGCCATGAGCCAAATCGCTGAGCAGGTCATTCGTGTTATCTGGATGCTCTTAGCTACCTTTATGATTATGAAAATGGGCTCAGGAGATTATCTAGCAGCGGTTACCCAATCCACCTTTGCTGCCTTTGTCGGCATGGTAGCTAGTTTTGCAGTTTTGATCTATTTTCTTGCCAAAGAAGGATTGCTTAAAAGAGTCCTTGAAACAGGAGATAAGATTAATAGTAAGCGTCTTTTGATCGACACCATTAAGGAAGCCATTCCTTTTATCCTGACAGGGTCTGCTATCCAGCTTTTCCAGATTTTGGACCAGATGACCTTTATCAATAGTATGAGTTGGTTTACCAACTATAGTAATGAAGACTTGGTTGTCATGTTTTCTTATTTCTCTGCCAATCCTAATAAAATCACTATGATTTTGATTTCTGTTGGGGTTTCGATTGGGAGTGTAGGTTTGCCACTTTTGACTGAAAACTATGTTAAGGGGGACTTGAAGGCGGCTTCTCGTCTCGTTCAGGACAGCATTACCATGCTTTTCCTATTCTTGCTACCAGCAACGGTTGGAGTAGTCATGGTAGGAGAACCTCTCTATACTGTCTTCTATGGCAAGCCAGATAGTTTGGCTATGGGCTTGTTTGTCTTTGCAGTTTTGCAGTCTACTATTTTAGGCTTGTACATGGTCTTGTCTCCAATGCTTCAAGCCATGTTCCGCAACCGCAAGGCAGTTCTCTATTTTATCTATGGTTCCATTGCCAAGCTGGTCTTGCAACTGCCAACCATCGCTCTCTTTCACAGTTACGGGCCTTTGATTTCAACAACCATCGGTCTCATCATTCCTAATGTTTTAATGTATCGGGACATTTGCAAGGTAACTGGTGTTAAGCGCAAGGTGATTTTGAAACGAACCATTTTAATCAGTTTGTTAACTATTTTCATGTTTCTAGTAGTTGGGACATTCCAGTGGATTTTAGGATTTGTCTTCCAACCAAGTGGACGTTTGTGGAGTTTTCTATATGTGGCCCTTGTCGGTGCCATGGGTGGAGGTGTTTATGGAGTTATGAGTCTCCGTACCCGTTTGTTGGATAAGGTGATTGGAAAAGCTCAAGCAGATCGCTTACGAATCAAATTAAAATTAACTTAAAAAACATTTATAAATAAAAGGAATAATTTGAACATTTCTATCATGAAATGCTTGAATTATTCTCTTTTTATTATTTTGTAGAATAATTTCTATAGTTTGTAGATAGAAATTTTATTTTTCTTAAATTTTACTTAAAAAGCTATTGACTAAATAAAACTCAAGTTGTATAATAAGACAAATATTTAAATCAGGAGGTTCTGGAGATGAAAAAGTCTAAAGCCAAGTATGCAGCACTTGCAGGTGTCGTGTTAAGTGCAGGTATTTTATTAAGCGCGTGTGGAAGTTCTAGCACAGGGTCAAAAACATATAACTATGTTTATACCAGTGATCCGTCTAGTTTGAATTATCTAGCAGAAAACCGTGCAACGACCAATGATATCGTGGTTAATTTGGTAGATGGGCTCATGGAAAATGACCAGTATGGAAACTATATTCCATCTTTGGCAGAGGATTGGAGTGTTTCTAAGGACGGTTTGACCTATACATACAAACTGCGGAAAGATGCGAAATGGTATACTGCAGATGGGGAAGAATATGCTCCTGTAACTGCCCAAGATTTTGTAACTGGTTTGAAATATGCGGCTGATAAAAAATCAGAAGCCTTGTACTTGGTGCAAGAATCCGTTGCTGGTTTGGATGATTACATTAACGGTAAAACAAGCGACTTTTCAACTGTCGGAGTCAAGGCTCTTGATGACCAAACTGTTCAATATACCTTGACACGACCAGAATCTTACTGGAACTCAAAAACAACCTCAACCATTCTCTTCCCAGTCAATGCGGATTTCTTGAAATCAAAAGGGGATGATTTTGGGAAGGTAGACCCATCTAGTATTTTGTACAATGGACCTTTCTTGATGAAATCCTTTGTTTCAAAATCAGTTATCGAATTCAAGAAAAATCCTAACTATTGGGACGCTAAAAATGTCTTTGTAGATGATGTGAAATTGGCTTATTATGATGGTAGTGACCAAGATGCACTAGCTCGTAACTTTGTGGAGGGAGCTTATAGCTACGCTCGTCTCTATCCAAACAGTTCAAGCTTTGAAGGTATTAAAGAAAAGAATAAGGACAATATCATCTATAGCTTGCAAGATGCCACTTCTTATTTCTTAAACTTTAACCTAGATAGAAAATCTTATAAATTCACTTCCAAGGCAAGTGATGCTGAAAAGAAATCGACTCAGGAAGCGGTTCTTAATAAAAACTTCCGTCAAGCCATTAACTTTGCCTATGACCGGACAGCTTACGGGGCTCAATCTCAAGGAGAGGATGGTGCAACCAAGATTTTGCGTAACCTAGTCGTTCCACCAAACTTCGTAAGTATCAACGGAAAAGACTTTGGTGAAGTAGTAGCCTCTAAGATGGTGAATTATGGTAAAGAATGGCAAGGAATCAACTTTGCAGATGCCCAGGATCCATATTACAATGCTGAAAAAGCTAAAGCCAAATTTGCTGAAGCTAAGAAAGAACTCCAAGCCAAAGGAGTCCAATTCCCTATCCACTTGGACATGACAGTTGACCAAGCTGATAAAAAGGGTGTCCAAGAGGCAAATTCTATGAAGCAATCTATTGAAGCAGCCTTAGGTGCAGAGAACGTTGTAATTGATATTCAACAACTTTCTACTGAAGACTTTGATAATACAAGCTATTTGGCTCAGACTGCAGCTCAGAAGGATTACGATCTATACAACGGTGGTTGGAGTGCAGACTACCAAGACCCTTCAACCTATCTTGATGTATTTAATGTTCATTCTGGTGGTTTGATGCAAAATCTAGGTATAGAGCCGGGTGAAGCCAATGACAAGGCCAAGGCTGTTGGGCTGGATGTCTATACTCAAATGTTGGAAGAAGCTAATAAGGAACAAGATCTTGCAAAACGCTATGAAAAGTATGCTGAAATCCAAGCTTGGTTAGTAGATAGCGCTTTAGCAATTCCAAATGTTTCTAAGGGTGGAACACCAACATTGAGAAAAACAGTTCCTTTCTCATCACCATATTCATTAGCTGGTAATAAAGGTATCGAATCATATAAATATCTCAAAGTACAAGATAAAACAGTCACAAAAGATGAATATGAAAAAGCTAAAGAAAAATGGCTGAAAGAAAAAGAAGAATCCAATAAAAAAGCTCAAGAAGAATTGGCAAAACATGTCAAATAAGGATTTTTAAAGAAAACGATGGTTTCGAAAGAAGCTGTCGTTTTTTAATAGAATGGTAGCGAAGTTGGAAGAAAAGTGCTTACATTTTTTAATTGCTTTATTAAATTTATGTTATAATGAATATAAGAAACTACGTTCGAAAATTTACCCAATGTTGATTGAAGTATGCACATGCTAGTGTAATGTTATAGGAGGGATGTCATCTACTGGAAAAGTAAGATAAAATGCAACAAATGATAGGTTCTTCTTTATGTGAAGAGTTCTTATCTGGCTATGTAGTAATCGTTATGGAGGTAACATCATGGGCGCTATTATGGAGTTTGCGACAGAAAAACAGATTGCATCATTTCTTTCAACTTGTCATATTGAAGGGCAAAAGAATTTTCTGATGGCCTTCAAGAAAAAGACATGGCTGAAATCTTTTATTGATTTCTTTATTGTAGGAGGAAGTTACTATGTTCAGTCGAGTGTGAAGCCTAAGATTCTGGCATTCACACCTAAGGGGATCTATTTGATGGACATCAGTGATATAACTGAGAATCGTTTTAATCAAGTCCTTGAGATGCCTTGGAATCAAGTTAAAGATTTTACTTATAAGCCAGTCTTGAATGCAGTTAGGCTGAATTGGAACTATCAAAATGAAGCCTATATTTTTTCCGTGGATGTCGGTCAGATTGGTCAGCATGTGGGCCAGTATCAATTTAACAAAGAGCATTATGACTATTTAGCTCAACAGGATTTCTTTCGGTCCAAGTAAGCCCTAGCAAGGATTTTCACAAAAGAATCTGGAATATTTTCTGGATTCTTTTTAGCTTTACTCCATAAGTATATAGTTTGAAACTATAGCTAGCTCTTGAAAAGAAGAAAATGAGTTGATGAAAATAAGTGGTACAATAGTTACTATAGATTTGGAGGTATTGTATGAGCAAGGAATTACACATCAACACAATTTTGGCCCAGGCGGGTATCAAGTCAGATGAAGCGACAGGAGCTTTGGTGACACCGCTGCATTTTTCAACGACCTATCAGCATCCAGAGTTTGGTCAGTCTACTGGTTTTGACTATACGCGTACCAAAAACCCAACTCGTAGTAAGGCTGAAGAAGTCTTGGCGGCTATTGAGTCCGCAGATTATGCCCTAGCGACTAGCTCAGGGATGTCAGCTATTGTGCTGGCCTTTAGCGTCTTTCCGGTAGGTAGTAAGGTTTTAGCAGTGCGTGACCTTTATGGAGGTTCTTTCCGCTGGTTCAATCAAGTGGAGCAGGAAGGTCGATTCCATTTTACCTATGCTAATACAGAAGAGGAGTTGATTGCTGAGTTAGAAAAAGACGTGGATGTTCTCTATATCGAAACACCAACCAATCCTTTGATGTTGGAATTTGATATCGAAAAACTAGCAAAACTGGCTCATGCTAAGGGTGCCAAAGTAGTGGTGGACAATACCTTCTACAGCCCTATCTACCAACGTCCGATTGAAGATGGAGCAGATATCGTTCTGCATTCAGCAACCAAGTATCTAGCAGGGCACAATGATGTCTTGGCTGGAGTGGTTGTGACCAATAGTTTAGAACTATACGAGAAGCTTTTCTACAATCTCAATACGACAGGGGCAGTCTTGTCTCCATTTGACAGTTATCAATTGATTCGTGGTCTCAAGACCTTGTCTCTTCGTATGGAGCGCTCAACAGCTAACGCCCAAGAAGTGGTTGCCTTTTTGAAGGATTCTCCAGCAGTTAAGGAAGTTCTCTACACTGGTCGTGGAGGCATGATTTCCTTTAAAGTAGCGGATGAAACACGCATTCCTCACATTTTAAACAGCCTCAAGGTCTTCTCTTTTGCGGAAAGTTTGGGCGGGGTGGAAAGTCTGATTACTTATCCAACGACACAAACCCACGCTGATATTCCAGCAGAAGTGCGCCACTCTTATGGTTTGACAGATGACCTCTTGCGCTTGTCAATTGGGATTGAGGATGCTAGAGATTTGATTGCAGATTTGCGCCAAGCCTTGGAAGGATAAGACAAAGATGGGAAAATATGATTTTACAAGCCTGCCCAATCGTTTAGGGCATCATACCTATAAATGGAAAGAAGCAGAAACGGATAGTGAAGTCCTACCAGCTTGGATAGCGGATATGGACTTTGTAGTCTTGCCTGAAATCCGCCAAGCTGTGCAAACTTACGCTGATCAACTGGTTTATGGCTATACCTATGCCAGTGAAGAGTTAATTAAGGAAGTTCAAAAGTGGGAAGCCACACAACACGGTTACCACTTTGACAAAGAGGCTCTTGTCTTTATCGAGGGTGTGGTACCAGCCATCTCAACAGCTATTCAAGCCTTTACAAAAGAAGGCGAAGCGGTTCTGATTAACACACCTGTCTATCCACCCTTTGCTCGCAGTGTCAAGTTGAACAACCGTAGATTGATTACCAATTCTTTGGTGGAAAAGGATGGTCTGTTTGAGATTGACTTTGACCGACTGGAGAAGGATTTGGTGAAAGAGGAGGTCAAACTCTATATTCTTTGCAACCCTCACAATCCTGGTGGACGTGTTTGGAAAAAGGAAGTGTTGGAGAAGATTGGCCAACTCTGTCAAAAATATGGTGTTTTGTTGGTTTCAGATGAGATTCACCAAGATTTGGCCCTCTTTGGTCACAAGCATCATTCCTTCAATACCATCAATCCTGACTTTAAAGAATTTGCTATCGTCTTGAGTAGTGCCACTAAAACCTTTAACATCGCTGGGACAAAAAATTCCTATGCAGTTATTGAAAATCCTAAGTTGAGACTGGCTTACCAGAAACGCCAGTTGGCTAATAATCAACATGAAATTTCAGGCTTGGGTTATTTGGCGACAGAAGCTGCCTATCGCTATGGGAAGGATTGGTTAGAGGAACTCAAGCAAGTCTTTGAAGACCATATTAATTATGTGGTAGATTTATTTGGAAAAGAGACTAAAATCAAGGTCATGAAGCCGCAAGGAACCTACTTGATTTGGCTTGATTTTTCAGCCTATGACCTGACTGATGAAAGATTGCAAGAGCTGTTGAGAAATGAAGCCAAGGTTATCCTCAACCGTGGTTTGGATTTTGGTGAGGAAGGAAGTCTCCATGCCCGCCTCAATGTAGCCATGCCTAAATCCCTGCTGCAAGAAGTGTGTCAGCGAATTGTGACGACTTTTGCTAAACTTTAAAAATCCAGCCTTCTAGGAGAAAAGTATCCTTAGAAGGCTATTTTCATAGGGGAAAATATGGTATAATAAAAAGATAAGGTAAAGGTAAAAATATGGCTAAATTGATTCCGGGGAAAGTCCGTATCGAAGGCGTTGCCCTTTATGAAACTGGTAAAGTTGACATCATCAAGGAAAAGAACAATCGGCTCTACGCTCGTGTTGCAGAAGAAGAACTACGCTATAGTTTAGAGGATGATTTGGTTTTTTGTGCTTGCGATTTTTTCCAAAAGAGGGGCTACTGTGTGCATTTGGCAGCGTTGGAGCATTTTCTAAAAAATGATGAGCGTGGTCAGGAAATCTTGCAGAGTTTGGAAGAAGGCCATGAGGAAAAAGAGGCCGTTGAAACCAAGGTGACCTTGGGTGGAAAATTTTTGGAACGAATCTTATCTCCAAAATCAGACCGAGCCTACGAGTTGTCGGCTGTGGGTCAGGTGGAAGCAGGAAGCAATCATATCTTGTGGACGCTTAGAATCGGGCAAATCAATAGCCAAAAATACTATGTTATTCGGGATATTCCGCTCTTTTTAAAAGTCGTCGAGAAGAGAAAACCTTATATGATTGGTAAAACTTATGAGGAGTCTCTGTCTTGGGAAGCCTTTAATGAGGAAAGTCAAGAGCTTCTGACTTTCTTGCGCGGACTAGTAGAGGAAGGACTTAGTCCAGAGCTTTTTTTCCAAAACCAAGGTCGGCACCTCTTTTTTCCTCTGACATTTTTTGAGCAGGGTGTGAATTTGCTGATGACCTTGCCGCATTTTCAATTTGACCATCAAGTGGATAACTACCAGACTCTGCTTTTTCAGGATTTGCATGCGGATGCCAATCTATTTGCCTTTACAGTAACAGAATACTCGGATTATTTTGAAATGGAAATCAGTGAGAGTCCTAGAGTCAATGCCTTTTATCAGGGAGCTGTGCTTTTCCATAAAGGACAGGTTTATTTTCTAAAAGACCAGCAGATGCGTCTTCTCAAGGAAATCAAAGCGCTGCCTTTGGATCAACATGGAAAGAAATACCTGCAATTTGATAGTAGTGATCGAGACAAATTGGCTTCCTGTCTAACGCTCTTTGGCCAAATGGGCACCGTTTCAGCTCCAGAACGTCTACAAATCAAAACTTTTGCACCCTCTTTTTATTTTGACAGGGAAGAGGATAATCGGATTCGTTTAGAAATTCAGTTTGATTATGGAGATAAGCAGGTATCTAGCCGACAAGAGTTAGAAGAATTACCATTTTCGAGTGATGCTGACTTAGAAGAAAGAGTTTTTCAAATCTGTTTGGCAGCGGGATTTGAAGCAGACTTTCAATCTTGGCGTCAGGCCTTAAAAGCAGAGTCTGTCAATCATTTCTTCCATGAAATCATTCCAGTTTTTGAAAAACTCGGAAATGTTGACCTATCAGACAAGCTAGAAGAACTCTATAACCTAGCAAGCCCTCAAGTGCAGATTGCTTCCAAGGGAGGCCTCTTGGAAATCCAATTTGATTTTCAAGATATTGCCCAAGAGGAAATTGACCAAGCCATGCAGGCCTTGGTTGCCAACAAGGATTTTTATATTGATTCGTCCAATCAAGTCTACTTTTTCGATGAAGAAACCAAGAAAATTCGCCAAAATCTACAGGAACTAGGACAATTTGAATTAAAAGATGGGGCCTTGCAGGCTCGAAAATCCTTAGCTTATAGTTTAGCTCATCTCTTTGAAGGACGTGACCGTGTTTCTTTTTCACAAGAATTCCAGAATTTGGCCCACGATTTGACGCATCCAGAGGACTTCCCTAGACAAGCAACTCAGGTTCAGGCTGATTTGCGAGATTATCAGGAAAAGGGAATCGGCTGGTTGCAGATGCTCAATCATTATGGTTTTGGTGGGATTTTGGCTGATGATATGGGACTTGGTAAAACTCTGCAGACCATTGCTTTTTTGACCAGTCAAGTGACCAAAGAAAGTCGGGTTTTGATTTTAGCGCCGTCAGGTTTGATTTACAACTGGGCAGATGAATTTCAGAAATTTGCTCCACAGTTGGATGTGGCTGTTGTTCATGGCTTGAAAGCTAGTCGTGAAGAGATTCTTGCTGAGAGCCATCAAATCTATGTGACGAGTTATGCTACCTTCCGTCAGGACAGTGAGCTTTATCAGGGGATGGCCTTTGACTTCCTTTTCTTAGATGAGGCTCAGGTCATGAAAAATGCCCAGACCAAGATTGCCCAGACCTTGAGACAATTTGTGGTGCCGTCAGTTTTTGCCTTGTCAGGAACTCCGATTGAAAACCATCTAGGTGAGCTGTGGTCTATTTTCCAAATCGTCATGCCAGGACTTTTGCCAAGCAAGAAAGAATTTATGAAATTGCCAGCTGAGCGAGTGGCTCAGTTTATCAAGCCTTTCGTGATGCGACGCAAGAAAGAAGAAGTTCTGACTGAATTGCCAGACTTGATTGAAGTGGTTTATAAAAATGAACTGGAAGACCAGCAAAAGGCTATCTACCTAGCCCAGTTGCAACAGATGCGAGACCGTCTAGCTCAAGTTTCAGATCAGGAATTCCAGCGAAGTCGGGTGGAGATCTTATCTGGTCTGATGCGCTTGCGTCAAATTTGTGACACTCCTGCCCTTTTTATGGAAGATTATCAGGGAGCCAGTGGCAAACTGGATAGTCTTCGAGATCTTCTGGTCCAGGTGGCAGACGGTGGACACCGTGTCTTGATTTTCTCGCAGTTCAAGGGAATGTTGGAGAAAATTGAACAAGAACTGCCAGACTTGGGCATGACATCCTTTAAAATTACGGGTTCAACCCCAGCCAAGGAAAGACAAGACATGACCAAGGCCTTTAATCAAGGAGAAAGAGATGCCTTTCTGATTTCTCTTAAGGCTGGTGGTGTCGGTCTGAACCTGACAGGTGCTGATACAGTGATTTTGGTTGACCTTTGGTGGAATCCTGCGGTGGAAGCGCAAGCTATTGGCCGTGCCCATCGAATGGGTCAGGAAGAAACGGTTGAGGTCTATCGCTTGGTGACCAGGGGAACCATTGAAGAAAAAATTCAGGAACTCCAAGAACAAAAGAAACATCTGGTGTCACAAGTATTGGATGGAACAGAGTCACGTGGCAGTCTCAGCCTAGCAGAAATTAGAGAAATTTTGGGAATTTCTGAAGCCAGCACTTGAAAAATCAAGACAATACGCTATAATGAAGTGTTGAAAGGAAATAGAAAATGAGAGAAGAACGATTTCCATTGGTGTCAGATGATGAGATCATGCTGACTGAGATGCCGGTTATGGACCTCTATGATGAATCTGACTTTATCAGTAATATCAAGGGAGAATACCGTGATAAGAATTATCTGGAGTGGGCCCCTATTACTGAAGAAAAACCAGTAAAACAGATTGAAAAGCCAGTAGAGAAACCTAAGAAGGCTGGCTTAGGAGTAAAAAAAGAAGGAAAGAGCTATGCGGAGGTGGCGCGTGAAGAAGCGCGTGCGGATTTGAAAAAGAAACGCTCAGCAAGTTATCTGACTAAGGATATTACTCCTACAAGGCGCCCTTCTCAGCAACGTTTGGATAGACAGGGCAATCAACCTACTGCGCCTTTCCAAAAGGAAAATCCTGGCGAATTTGTCAAATACAGTCAAAAATTGACTCAGTCTCATTACATTTTGGCGGAAGAAGTGAACAATATTTCGACTCAAGCTGAGCCAAAAGAAACTTCAGGCCCAAAGAAAAACAACTATGATTTTCTGAAGAAAAGCCAAATCTACAATAAAAAGAATCAACAAAAAGAACAAGAACGTCAGGTGGCCCAAGAGTTGAATCTGACAAGAATTACGGAATAGGGGAGAAAACATGTCAAAGACATATCATTTTATCGGAATTAAGGGATCAGGTATGAGTGCCTTGGCCTTGATGTTGCACCAAATGGGGCATAAGGTACAGGGTTCAGATGTTGAAAAGTACTACTTTACTCAACGTGGTCTTGAGCAGGCAGGAATTACCATTCTTCCTTTTGATGAAAAAAATCTAGACGGTGATATGGAAATTATCGCTGGAAATGCCTTTCGTCCAGATAACAACGTCGAAATTGCCTATGCGGACCAAAATGGCATTAGCTACAAACGTTACCATGAGTTCTTAGGTAGCTTTATGCGCGACTTTGTTAGCATGGGAGTAGCAGGAGCGCATGGAAAAACTTCAACGACAGGTATGTTGTCTCATGTCTTGTCTCATATCACGGATACTAGCTTCTTGATTGGAGACGGGACTGGTCGTGGTTCGGCCAATGCCAAATATTTTGTCTTTGAATCTGACGAATATGAGCGTCACTTCATGCCTTACCACCCAGAATACTCTATCATCACCAACATTGACTTTGACCATCCAGACTACTTCACAAGTCTAGAGGATGTTTTCAATGCCTTTAATGACTATGCTAAACAAATTACCAAAGGTTTGTTTATCTACGGTGAAGATGCTGAGTTACGTAAGATTACGTCTGATGCACCAATCTACTATTATGGCTTTGAAGCTGAAGGCAATGACTTTGTAGCTAGCGACCTTCTTCGTTCAACAACTGGTTCGACCTTCACCGTTCACTTCCGTGGACAAGAGTTGGGACAATTCCACATTCCAACCTTTGGTCGTCACAATATCATGAATGCGACAGCAGTGATTGGATTGCTTTACACAGCAGGCTTTGATTTGAACTTGGTGCGTGAACACCTGAAAACATTTGCCGGTGTTAAGCGTCGTTTCACTGAGAAAATTGTCAATGATACGGTGATTATCGATGACTTTGCCCACCATCCAACAGAAATTATTGCGACCTTGGATGCGGCTCGTCAGAAATACCCAAGCAAGGAAATTGTTGCAGTCTTCCAACCGCATACTTTTACAAGAACCATTGCCTTGTTGGACGAATTTGCCCACGCTTTGAACCAAGCGGATGCTGTTTATCTAGCCCAAATTTATGGATCTGCTCGTGAAGTAGACCATGGTGATGTTAAGGTAGAAGACCTAGCCAATAAAATCAATAAGAAACACCAAGTGATTACTGTTGAAAATGTTTCTCCACTCCTAGACCATGACAATGCTGTTTACGTCTTTATGGGAGCAGGAGATATCCAAACCTATGAATATTCATTCGAGCGTCTCTTGTCTAACCTGACAAGCAATGTTCAATAGGAAGTTCTCATGGAAATTCCAATTAAAATCATTCGGGCAAGTAAGTCTGATTTAACTGAGATAGAGGCACTTCAGGCCTCATCTTTTCCAGCTGAAAAGCAGCAACCTTCCCATATTTTAGAAGAAAGTATCCGTAAGTGTGCGGATACCTTTCTTCTAGCTAGGGATGAAAATCAGCTTCTGGGCTATGTTCTAGGCGATCCTCAGCCACATAATCCGCAATGTCTAGAAATGCATTCTTTAGTCATTGACTCTGGCTATCAGAGACAGGGCTTGGGCACGCTTCTTCTTGCAGCCTTGAAAGAGGTGGCGGTTGAGCTGGATTACAAAGCTATTCGTTTGAAGAGTCCTGATGAGTTGCTATCCTATTTTGAAATGAACGGTTTTATTGATGAAGAAACTTCCCTTTATGCAGCTAGTCAAGGTTTTAGTATGATTTGGTTTAATCCCTTTTATCTGGAGGCGCAATGAAAATCAGGAAAGCAAGATTAGAAGATTTAGATCGTATCGTTGAAATTGAACTAGAAAATTTCTCGCTTGAAGAAGCCATTTCTCGCTCTGTTTTTGAGGCACATTTGCGAGAAATTCAGACCTCTTTTCTGGTTGCAGAAAAAGAAGGCAGAATCATGGGTTATATAGAAGGGCCAGTTGGACCACACCGCCATCTGCAAGACCAGTCTTTTACAGAGGAGATAGAAGACCATAGTCATGAGCCTGGTGGTTATATCTCTGTGACCTGCCTGTCTATTGCCAAGGAAGCACAGAGACTAGGACTGGGTCAGAAATTGCTAACAGCTTTGAAAGAACTGGCTCTTGAACACGAAAGAGAAGGCATTAACCTAACCTGTCATGACTATCTCATCGCCTACTACGAAAAGCATGGATTTGTCAATGAAGGCTTGTCCCAGTCAACCTTTGCAGGAGAAACCTGGTATGATATGGTCTGGGAAGCTAAAAAATAAGCCAGAAAAGCATGCTAGGTTGCTTTTCTTTCGTTTTTAAGATATAATATTATGGATTGTCAACGAGGAGGATAAACTTTTGAGTGAAAAGTCAAGAGAAGACGAAAAATTAAGCTTTAAAGAGCAGATTTTACGTGATTTAGAACGAGTTAAAAAACATGAAGAAGATCAGGAAGAAGTTAATTTAGCTTCAATAAAACCTCAACTTTCTTCTAAAAATGATCAGTCAATAGAAGACTTGATGGAAGATTCTCTATCAGCTGTAGAGGATATTATGAGAAACGCTCCTACCGTGCCGACTCACCCCAGCCAAGATTTACCAGCTTCTCCAGCAGATGAGATAAAAAGAGAAACTCTTACTGTTCCAAGTCATCCCAGTCAAGATGTTCCTTCTTCTCCCGCGGAAGAGGCTGTAAGACAAGCTCCACTTGCTCCTAGTCACCCGAGTCAAGAAGGACCTTCTACTCCATCAGCGGAGGGAGTATCAAGACCAACTCCAGGACCTGTTAGTCCTAGAAACGTAGAGAAGGAATTTAATGAAATCCCAACAAGAGTAGCTGTTTCTTATAAGACTGAAGCTGAAAAAGAACCTCAGAAAGAAGTAGCAAAACCAGAACCAGTTACGGAATCGGAAGCTGTTGAAGTTGTTACTGAAACTCCACGTCGTAGTCGCCGTGAGACAGTTAAACCAGTTAAGAAGAAAAAATCACATTTGAAGGCTTTCTTCATTTCACTACTGATTTTCCTTGCCCTGATTTCAGCAGGTGGTTACTTCGGTTATCAGTATGTTCAGTCATCTTTATTACCAGTTGATGCTAATTCTAAGCAGTATGTAACCGTTCAAATCCCGGAAGGATCCAATGTCCAAGAGATTGGATCAGCACTTGAAAATGCTGGTGTGATTAAACACGGAGTGATTTTTGCTTTCTATGCGAAATATAAGAATTATTCAGATTTGAAGGCTGGATATTACAATTTGCAAAAGAGCATGAGTACAGAGGATATCATTAAGGAACTACAAAAAGGTGGTACTCCTGAACCTCAAGAACCTTCACTTGCTGATTTAACCATTCCAGAAGGATATACGATTGATCAAATTGCCCAAGCTGTAGGCCAATTACAAGGTGAATTTAAAGAACCTTTGACAGCGGAAGCCTTCTTGGCTAAGGTGCAAGATGACAACTTTATCAGTCAAGAAGTTGCTAAATATCCTAGTCTACTTGAAAGCTTGCCAACGAAAGAAAGTGGAGTTCGTTACCGTTTGGAAGGTTATCTCTTCCCAGCGACCTACTCTATCAAGGAAAGCACGACTATTGAAAGCTTGATTGATGAGATGTTGGCAGCCATGGATAAGACCTTGACTCCGCACTATAGTGCAATTAAGTCTAAGAACTTGACAGTTAATGAATTGCTAACAATTGCTTCACTTGTTGAAAAAGAAGGTGCTAAGACTGAAGATCGTAAATTGATTGCAGGTGTCTTCTACAATCGTTTGAACCTTGGTATGCCACTTCAAAGCAATATCGCAATCTTGTATGCTCAAGGCAAACTTGGCCAAAATATCAGCCTAGCAGATGACGCTGGAATTGATACATCGATTAATTCACCATACAATGTTTATACAAAACCTGGTTTGATGCCTGGTCCAGTGGATAGTCCAAGTAAGGACGCGATTGAAGCAAGTATCAACCAAACAAAGAGTGAGAACCTCTACTTTGTAGCCAATGTTACAGATGGTAAAGTCTATTACGCAGTGACACAGGAAGAACATGATCGTAATGTAGCTGAGCACGTCAATAGCAAGCTTACTCAAAATAGTAGTTCAAACTAAGACTACAAAAATGAGAATCTCAGATAGAGATTCAATACTATCGAAAGAAAGTTGAGAAAAATGGCAGAAAAAACATATCCTATGACCCTTGCGGAAAAGGAAAAACTTGAAAAAGAATTAGAAGAATTGAAATTGGTCCGCCGTCCAGAAGTGGTAGAACGCATTAAGATTGCCCGTTCATACGGTGACCTTTCTGAAAACAGTGAGTACGAAGCAGCTAAGGATGAACAAGCCTTTGTTGAAGGACAAATCTCTAGCTTGGAAACAAAAATCCGTTATGCTGAAATCGTCAATAGCGACTCAGTTGCCCAAGATGAAGTAGCGATTGGTAAAACAGTCACTATCCAAGAAATTGGTGAGGACGAAGAAGAAGTTTATATTATCGTAGGTTCAGCTGGTGCAGATGCTTTTGCAGGTAAGGTTTCAAATGAAAGCCCAATTGGACAAGCTTTGATTGGTAAGAAAACAGGTGACACAGCAACTATTGAAACACCTGTTGGTAGCTATGATGTAAAAATCTTGAAGGTTGAAAAAACAGCCTAAAACAAAAAAAGGAGTGGGGAGGCAGTGCGCTTCACTCACTCCTTTTTCCATTTTAAATTGAATTGGAGACTATATGAGTTCAAAGAAGAAAAAAAATAAGATGGAGCGTGGTTTAACTAATCGTCACGTACAGGTTATGGCCATCGCCGGAACAATCGGAACAGGACTCTTTTTGGGAGCGGGTCGCTCAATTAGCCTAACAGGTCCGTCCATTGTACTGATTTATATGATTACTGGGGCTTTTATGTTCCTCATGATGCGTGCGGTTGGGGAAATGCTCTACCAAGACCCTGAGCAACATACCTTTATCAACTTTATCACGCGCCATTTGGGTAAGGGCTGGGGCTATTTCTCAGTTTGGTCTTACTGGCTATCCGTTGTCTTTATCGGTATGGCGGAAATCACAGCTATCTCTCACTATGTTCAGTTTTGGTTTCCTAGCTGGCCAAGTTGGATGATTGAGATTGGATTTTTGACCATTTTAGCCTTGGTCAATCTGATTGCGGTGAAGCTCTTTGGGGAAGTTGAGTTTTGGTTTGCGATGGTCAAGATTGTGGCTATTTTAGCTATGATTGCAACAGGAGTCTTTATGGTCTTGACTGGCTTTAAGACGCCTCATGGAGTAGCAAGTTTGGCCAATATCACCGACAATTTCTCCCTCTTCCCTAATGGTGGAGTGAACTTTGTCATGGCCTTTCAGATGGTTTTCTTTGCTTACCTCATGATTGAGTTTATCGGGGTAACAACCTCTGAAACCAAAAATCCACGCCAGGTTTTGCCAAAAGCCGTTAAGGAAATTCCTTTGCGTATCGCCTTTTTCTATGGTGGTGCCCTCTTAGCCATCATGGCTATCATTCCTTGGCGTGAACTTGCATCGGCTGATTCTCCTTTTGTTACAGTATTTGAATTGGCAGGTATTAAGTGGGCAGCAGCCTTAATTAACTTCGTCGTTTTGACATCAGCAGCATCTGCTCTTAACTCAACCCTTTACTCAACAGGTCGTCACTTGTATCAGATTGCTCATGATTCACCAAATCCATTCTTAAAGGCTATCAAGGCAGATACTCTTTCTCGTCACAATGTGCCACAAAATGCCATCATTGCTTCAGCAATCTTGATTGCCCTAGCAGCCTTTATTAATGTCTTGCCGGGTGTTTCCGATGCCTTTGCCTTGATTACGGCATCATCATCAGGTGTCTATATCGCCATTTATATCTTGATTATGGTGGCTCACCTTAAATACCGCAAGTCAGCAGACTTTATGGCGGATGGCTATCTCATGCCCCACTATCGTTTCCTAAATCCTCTAACCATGCTCTTCTTTGTCTTTGTCTTTGTAACCCTCTTTTTACAAGAGTCTACTTTAGTAGGAGCCATTGGTTCAGCTATTTGGATTATCGGTTTCGGGATTTACAGCCAGTGGAAATTTAGAGAATAAATTAATACTCAATGAAAATCAAAGAGCAAACTAGGAAGCTAGTCGCAGGCTGCTCAAAACACGGTTTTGAGGTTGTGGATAGAACTGACGAAGTCAGTAA